>JAEXNS010000373.1 GCA_023439605.1 Bacillota bacterium
TACATAAAAGTCAAGGTAGTGAATTTGATGTGGTTATCATTCCTTTACTTGGTGGTTTTGATAAATTATATTATAGAAATTTGTTATATACAGGTGTTACTAGAGCAAAAAAATTATTAATAATTATAGGTTCCAAAAATAAATTATATCAAATGGTGGATAACAACAGAAGAACATTACGATATACAGGATTGAAAGCGATGCTAAAAAATGAAATGTCAAATGAATAAATATAAATTTTTATTGGATTTATTTTTCCCAAATAGATGTCCTTGTTGCAATGAATTTTTGATTTGGAATGAGCTTATATGCAAAAAATGTGAAGATAATTTTATAAATATATTGGAAAAAATATGTAGAGTTTGTGGTAAAATAGATTGTATATGCAATGCAAAAGTATTTTATGATAACGCCATAGTTTTATATAATTATTCTGGTGCATGTCGGGAAGGTATTTTGGAATTAAAAAGAGGGTTAAATACAAATTTTGCAGTATATTTGGGCGAAAAAATAGCACATGAAATTATCAATAATCATAATGATATGATTTATGATTATATTATACCAATTCCAATTTCTAAAAAAAACAAATATAGCAGAGGTTACAATCAAGCGGAATTAATCGCCAACACCATAAGTAAAAAAATAAACGTGGTTGTCAACAATAAAATACTCTACCAAAATAATTCCGTAAATTCTCAACATTTTCTTAATAAAACTCAAAGGTCTAAAAATATAATGAAATATTGTTCTTACAATGTAAATCTCTCAAATAAAAATGTTATATTATGTGACGATGTTATTACAACAGGAAATACAATCAATAGATGTGCTCAGTTGTTAAAATCTTTAGGTGTAAATAAAATTTTAGTAGTGGTAGGGGCAGGAACTAAACTTTAAAGAGGAGAATATTATGGCATATATGGATATTGGCATAGATTTAGGGACGGTCAATATGGTGGTTACTATGGGAAAAAAAGTACTACTAAATGAACCTTCAGTAGTAGCGTATCATAAAATAAAAAAAGAAATTATTGCTGTAGGTAGAGATGCTTATGAAATGCTCGGAAGGACACCAGATTATATAACCATAATCAAGCCTTTGGCAGATGGTGTAATATCAAATGATAGTATGGCTGAAATAATGATTGAAGAATTGATATTAAAAGTAATAGAAAAACATTTGATAAGACCTAGAATTATGTTATGTGTTCCTTCTTATATTACCGATGTTGAAAGCAGGGCTTTAATTGAATCTACTGTTGGAGCAGGATCAAGAAAAATTTATCTTATACAGGAGCCTATTGCAGCTCTCCTTGGTGCAGGAATAGACGTTTCAAAACCTGAAGGTAATATGATAGTGGATATAGGTGGTGGAACTACAGACATAGCTATTGTTTCTTTAAATGGTGTTGTTAACTCAAAATCAATAAAAATCGCTGGAAATGAATTGGATAAGTCTATACTAAAATATATATCAAATAGATATAAAATGCTTATAGGTGAAAAAAAAGCTGAAGAAATAAAAATAAAGCTAGGAAACGTATTTAATCCAAGCCCAGATAAAAAAATGAAAATAAGCGGTAAGAATTTATATAATGGATTACCAAAAACAATAGAAATAAATGAAATAGATGTTCATATAGCAATGGATGAACATATTTCAGAAATATTTAAGGCAATAAAAGAAGTTTTAGAAACTACTTCTCCTGAATTAATTACAGATATTTATGATAAAGGAGTTTTATTAACTGGCGGTGGAGCATTACTTAAAAATATAGATATAATGGTAAATACAGAGTTGGGTTTAAAATGTAAAATTGCTGAAGATGCCATAACTTGTGTTGCAAAAGGAACTGTTTTAGCCTTTAAAAAATTAGATACATTGCTAGAAGGTTTTGAGAATGTAATTATGCAAAATTAATAAAAAAAGAAGTAAAGACTTGATTAAAACTTTTATTGATATCATATATGAATTGTATATGTATTCTAATTGAAAATTTTAAATAGAAAATAATATAGTATAATAAATATTTGTTAGGGTGATTAATTATGTGTAAGGTATTTTTTATTGCGGATACTCATTTTGGACATAAAGCAATTATAAATTATGAAAATCGTCCGTTTGAAAATATAGATGACATGACAGAAAAGCTAATTAACAATTGGAATAATGTTGTTTCATATGAAGATATTGTATTTTTACTCGGTGATTTTTCTGAATATGAAAAAGATTTAAATATATCAATCTGTAACAGATTGAATGGACACAAATCACTCATTATAGGTAATCATGACACTGAAAGTGAAAAATACTATTATGATTGTGGATTTGAAAATGTAAGCAAATACCCGATTATATATGAAAACTTCTGGATTTTATCTCATGAACCAATGTATATAAATTCAAATATGCCATATGCAAATATTTTTGGTCATGTTCATGGAAGTCCACTTTATATTGATTGTTCTAAACAAAGCTATTGTGTATCAGCTGAAAGGATTGATTATACACCAATAGAATTTTCAGATATTAAACGTAAAATGGGAATTACTTAATGAGGTGAAAGAAATGTCAGAAAAAATTAATAGTATTATACAGCAAAAGCTTACTGCAATAGAGGAAAAAGAAAACATAAAAATTCTTCATTGTGTTGAGTCTGGTAGTCGTGCATGGGGTTTTGCTTCACCCGACAGTGATTATGATGTGCGATTTATTTATGTGCGAAAAAGAGATTTTTATCTTAAGCTCGAAAAAACACGTGATGTTATAGAATGGCAGCTTGATGAAACGCTTGATATAAATGGCTGGGACTTGCAGAAAGCATTACGTCTGCTTTATAAATCCAATCCAACGTTTTTTGAGTGGAACAATTCTTCTATTGTATATAAAACTACTGATGAATGGAGTAGAATAAACGAAATAATAAATGATTATTTTCTTGTTAAATCTGGAGTTTATCATTATATCAGTACTGCAAAAACCAATTATCATGAATATTTAAAGGGTGAAATGGTACGCTTAAAAAAGTATTTTTATGTACTACGACCAATACTTGCATGTAAGTGGATCATAGATAAAAATACTCCTCCTCCAATGCTTTTTTCAGAACTTATGAAAGCTGAACTAGAGGCGGAAATGGTACCTATTTTCAACAATTTGCTCGATGTTAAAATGAACACGCCAGAAGTAGGTGAAAGCAAACGAATAGATAAGCTTATACTAATATGAATTTAAAACACTGACAACATCCAGTCTCTATTAGTGATAGAAATAACAGTGTCAGCTGTAAGAGAAGATATGGCAGAACAAAGGCGATCAACAACGTCGTTAAGCGT
>JAEXNS010000374.1 GCA_023439605.1 Bacillota bacterium
ATGCAACACAGCGAAATAAGTTTTTAAAAGGAGCAACACTGGAGATTATTTCGCCTAAGCAACAACCTAAAAAAATTGTTGCTACTGAAATTTTTAATGAAAAAGGGGAATCTGTTGAGTCAGCAAATCATGCAATGATGAAATTCTCAATTCCTTCACAAGAAAAGTTTCCTCAAAACGCAATAATTAGAATGGAAAAATAAATTTAAAAAATTAAAAGGTAAGATATTTTTTATTCTTACCTTTTAATTTTCTTTTAAAAAGTCGAATAGTATTATGTCAATTATAATTATTTGAAGAATGGTTTGAAAAGATGATTGCTACAAATCCCCATTTGTCAAGAGGTGATTTATGAAAGTAAATATTCAAAAATATATAATTTTGTATATTATATTTGTTTGTTTTGCGTTGCTACTGAATATTGCATCGTTTTATTTTATTCCTAAAATTAACAATACAAATAGATGGGAACTTGAGGAGTTTGATGAGGAATGGTACTGTGGAGATGGTCAAAAGGTTGATATTGGAAATTTGTCTGAAATTAAATGTGATTTTACCATAACTAAAGCTTTAGATAAAAAAGAAAGTGGAAAAAGCTTATGTTTTAGAAGCAAAAATATATTTTTTGATGTTTTTAAGGAGGAAGAGAAAATATATAGTTTCAATCCTTATGTACCTCAATTTTGTGGGAAATCTTATGGGATATCATTTCATTATATATATTTAGGTGAATTTAATGAAAATACAAATTTAAAAATAAAATTAAATCCAATATACAATGACTCTTCTGTTTTTTTTGATTCAATGAATATAGGTAGAGAAAGTGCTTATATGACAAAGCAATTTTCTACATATTTTTTAAATTTTATCGTGTGTCTTTTGATAATGTTAATAGGTGTAGTAATGATTATTACAGGTATTTTTGCAAGGGCATATAATATAAATTATATTTCTGTTGTATCTTTCGGTGTTTTTTCACTATTGGGAGGTCTATGGACAAGTACGGAAACAATGATAATACAAATTATTACTGAAAATTCAATTGCAGTTCATTTGTTAAATTACTATGTCTTAATGCTTATTCCGTTTTTTTTACTTACCGGTGTTGCAGGAATAATGGAGATTATTGCAAAAAAACAAATATTATTCATATTTGTTCTATGTATATTTAATTTTTTATTAAACACGATATTTACGATTTTTTTGCAAATTGATTATCATGATTTATTGAAATTAACACACTTAATAATACTCATTTCGGTACTATTTTCAATTCATATTATTGTAAAAAGTTTTAAACAAAAAAAAGCGGAAAATAAATCATATATAGTTTTAGTTGTTGGTTTTGTTTTTATGATTATAGGTGGGATTATAGATATAATAAGATATAATTTAGTGAATACAATTAATTTTGATACAGGGTTATACACAAGATTAGGGCTTTTGGGATTAATGGCTATACTAGGAAGATATTCTACAAATAAAATAATAACAATGATTAAGTTGGGTCAACACGCAGAACATATGAAAAAATTAGCTTATATAGATGTGTTGACAGGACTAAAGAACAGATTAGCATTTACAGATATAAAAAAAGAATTATATAAATCAAAATTAAATTACAAATATGCTATGGTTCAATTTGACATAAATAATCTTAAAACGGTAAATGATATTTTGGGTCATGATGCTGGAGATAAACATATAATAAATGGAGCAATGATTATTAATAACAGTTTTGGAGCGATAGGAGAATGCTATAGAATTGGTGGAGATGAATTTTTATCTTTTATTTTAGATGAAAATTTATCTAAAATAAAAAAATCAGAAGAAAAGTTAGCTCAAATGTTAACTGATTTTAATAAAAAATCAAGTTCATCATTTTCTCTTAAAATAGCTTATGGAATAGCATATGGAGATACAAAGAAAAATATAACCTTTGACGAAGTTGAAATTATTGCAGATAAAAATATGTATGAAAATAAACGCAAAATGAAATTGTTGGATAAAGAAGATCTGCAGATTAATACTGAAGAATACAAATAAAAAAATGCAAGAATTTCATTTGAAAAACTTGCATTTTTTTATTTATCGATTTATTGACATTTTAATAGTGGTTCCTTTGCCGACTTTTGATTTAATATCAAAAGTATCAGAAAATTTCATCATATTTGTAAACCCTATGCCTTCACCACGCCCCTGTGCTTTAAGTTCATTGTTGTTAGAAATAGTTGAAAAGCCTTGCTGCATAGCTAAAGAAACATCGGATATTCCAGGTCCTGTATCATTTAATTCTACAATTATATTACGTTCGGTTATCTCAACTTCTATTGTGCCGCCAAAAGTATGGATTATCATATTTAATTCGCCTTCATAAATGGCAAGAGCGGTTTTGCGTACTACTTCGGGATTTATTTTTAATTCTATTAATTTGTTTTTTATATCTTGCGAAACATTTCCAGCTTCTAGAAAATTTTTGGAATTCACTTCATATTTTAATTTTATTGATGAAACCATTTTATCACATCCTTGTAGATTAAATTAAATTATTAGAAATCTTAAATTTATGACAATATTTATTATTAATATTATAGCATCTTTATATAAAATAATCAATGAAATATTTTTATTTATAAAAACAACTATTTTAGATTTCTATATAAAATATATAAATTATATCAGGCATTATATCATATAAATTAGGCCAAAAAGGTTTAATTAATAAAGTGATTGTTGATTATGCATAAAAAATGAAAGATTTATAGTTAAAAATTTTTGTAGCTTTTTTAAAAAAAACGTGCTATAATTAATTAGTTAAACTTAGCTATAAAATGACGTTAAAAAAATAGCAAAGTCAATATTTTAAGGAGGTTTTCTCAATGGGTACACAGAAAAAAACATTACCTTTTGCTGGAACAAAAGAGCAAGAGGCTAAACTTTTGTCTGTTATAGCAGAATTAAAAAATGAAAAAGGTGCTTTGATGCCTATTCTTCAAAAAGCACAAGATATTTATGGTTATCTTCCTATTGAAGTTCAAAAAATTATTGCAAATGAATTAGACGTTGCTTTAGAAAAAGTATATGGTGTAGTTACGTTTTATTCCCAGTTTTCATTAACTCCAAAAGGAAAATATAAAATTTCAGTATGCCTAGGAACAGCTTGTTATGTAAAAGGTTCAGGGGATATTTTTGAAAAGTTTATAGAAAAACTAGGTATAGAGGGTGGCGAGTGTACTGAAGATGGTAAATTCTCTTTGGATGCATGTCGTTGTATAGGAGCTTGTGGTCTTGCACCAGTATTGACTGTAAATGAAGATGTATATGGAAGAATTACAGCTGATGATGTAGATTCTATCCTAGCAAAATACGTTGATTAAGATTTATATAATTGAATTATATTTAGGAGGATAAAATATGAAGTCTCTTGCTGATCTAGATTTAATAAGAGAAAAAATGAAAGAGGAAGTAGAAATTAGAACCAATCATGAATATAAAACAGATAAGAAACATGTTTTAGTTTGTGGAGGAACAGGATGTACTTCTTCAGGAAGCCAAAAAATTATAGATATTTTAAATGATGAAATTAAAAAAGCAGGTTTAGCAGAAAAAGTTGAAGTTGTAAAAACTGGATGCTTTGGTCTATGTGCTTTAGGCCCTATTATGATAGTTTATCCAGAAGGTAGCTTCTATTCAATGATTAAAGAAAAAGATATTCCTCAAATTGTTGAAGAACACTTTAAAAATGGTAATCCTGTTAAAGAATTATTGTATAAAGAAACAGTTACAGATGAAGGCATTAAAGCCCTTGAAGAAACAGATTTTTATAAAAAACAAAAACGTGTTGCTTTAAGAAACTGTGGTGTAGTTGACCCAGAAAAAATAGATGAGTATATAGCAAGAGATGGTTATCAAGCACTTAATAAAGTTTTGACAACTATGTCACAAGATGACGTTATTCAAATAATATTAGATAGTGGTCTACGTGGTCGTGGAGGCGGTGGATTTGCTACTGGTTTAAAA
>JAEXNS010000013.1 GCA_023439605.1 Bacillota bacterium
CGGTCTATATGTCTAATCAAGCTTCTAGCGTTGTCATGAGTAGTAATGTATGTGGGATCTTCTGAAAGAATATATCCAACTATTTGATTAATAGGGTTATAACCCTTTTGAGTTAATGCGTTATAAATTTTGGTTAAATTTTCCCTTAATTCTTTTTCAGGGTCTTCGTTTACATTAAATGTCATAGTTTTATCTGTCATAAAATCATCTCCTTATAAATTTATTATAACTTATTTAATATAAATTAACAAGATGTAAAATTAAAAATTTATGTTATGCATATAAGAATTTGATTTTTTTGTGGAAAACAGCAAATAAAACAAATTGATATTGGATAAAAATTAAGGAAATATAATTGAGTTCTAAATAAATGAATTTATAGTTTTGCTTTGTATATAATTTATTTATTACAAATTATATACAAAGCTCTGAAATTATGAATATTCCATTGACTTTGTTAAAAAATATTGTTAATATATATAGGTAACAATATTAATTGTTAATAAATGCGTAAATTTATCAAAGCATAAAAAGATATCTATTTTATATTCACATGGATATCAAAAAAGAAATGTTAGTAAGAAAGAAAAGGTGAATGGATTATGTCAGATTTTAAAAATGAAAATGGTTTTGATGTAGCTCAAGGAGTTGTGAAAAATAAGAAAAAACCTGTTGCGGCTATTGTGGCTGGTATAATTGCTGTTGCAGCTATTGGTAGCGGACTTACATATGCATTAGTTCCTTCTGTAAGAAACAACGTAAAAATGGCTATAATGGGTCCAGAAAAATATTTTGCTGAAACATATAAGTCAAATATAAAAAATTCTAAATCCGAGTTAATAGAAAACTATCAACTTATGTATGATTCGTTAGATAAAATGCAAACTGGAACAGCGGTTAAGTGCAATGTTAATTTTGAACTTCAAGACGAAATGAAGCAAATGCTATCAATGGCAAATATGGGCGAAATGTTCAATGAAGTTAATTTTGATATGTATGTAAATATGAAAGAAAATAAGTTGGAAGAAACATTTAAAGTAGCTGCTGACGGAAAAGATGTTGTATCTGCAAGTATGTTTGGAGATATGAAGGATATGATTTTTTATGCCCAAGTTCCAGACCTGACAGCAAATGTTTTAAAAATACCATATAAAGAAATGCTTTCAGAAGAAATGGGCGATATGGTAGAAGTGCCTGAAGAACTTCAACAAGTATTTGATATGGACTACTCAAATATGAAAGAGTATTTTCTAGAAACCAACCAAGTTGATGAAATTATTACAAGATATACAGACATCATTATTGATGGAATAACCGATGTTGAAATAGAAAAAGGTGTAACAGGAAAAGTTGGAAAGATAGATTACAAATACAATAAAATGGTTGCAAATATTTCTTCAAAAGATGCAGCGAAAATTGCTGATAACTTAATAAAAGAATTAGAAAATGATAAAGTAATAAAAAAATACGTTGTGGATACATATGGAATTTCAGAAAGTGACTATGCAACATTTATTGAGGAAGCAAAAGAAGAAATACCAGATTTGGAAGAAATTACAGACGAAAAGATTATTTTAACTACATATGTAGATGAAAAAGGAACAATTCAAGGCATGGAAATGGGTGAAACTGCTGAAGAAGAAATGTTCTCAATGATATCTGCTGAAAGCAAAAATCAAATTGCTATGCAAATGAATATGGAAAATTCAGCTATTGTAAATATTGATGCTGATAAAGACGGAAATAAGTATACAGGGAAAATCACTTGTGAAGCGGAGGGTGAAACTTATAGCATAGATTTTGAAGATTTAGAATTGGTAGATAAAAAGTATATAAATGGTGTTATAAATTTGGATATGAAGCAATTTGGTGTAGAAGATATGGGCAACATTGCACTTAATTTTACAACAGATGGTAAATCTCAAACCATGGTAAATGAAATGGATAATATGTACAAACTAACTTTAAAATATGAAGAAGTGTCTCCAACAGATGTAAAAATACCAGATGAAAATGTTTATGGTATAGATGAAATGGATAAATTCTTAGGTGATGCGGATATAAATGCATTCCTTAAAAATATCTTTGTAAAATTAGGTATGGATGAAGCGACTGCAGAGATGTTAGCACAAAATTATACAGGTGGCGGATTAGATTATGGATATGATGATTATGAAGACGGTGAAGAAGTTGAGTTAGAGGAAGACTATGATTTAGGTGATCTAGATGATTATGGCTATGATTATGATCCTAAAAGTGCAACTGTAAAATTTAATGGAAATGCAATTACTCTTCCAGGGTCAAATGCTGAAATTATTTCAATGTTGGGTGAGACAGGAGTAGATGCTGTAGAACCTGCAGCTTATGAATATATGTATTCAGAAGATGGAAGCATAGGTGTAACAGTTAAAAATGATACAAAAGAAAGCATTACCGTTGATAAAGCTACTATAACATCCATTTATGTTTATGGTGAAACATCTGCTTTCAATTTAAGTATAAATGATATAAAAATAGGATCTACAGTAGAAGAAGTAGAAAAAGCTTTTGGAATAGAAGTTCCGGAAGATGAATATGATGTTTCGTTTTATAAAGACTCAAATTATATTTCTTTCAGTTTAAATGAAGAAAAAGTTGAATCCATAACAATTGGTGTTGAATAGTGATTATTAAACTACTAAAAGGAAAATCTAAAATTTTATAGGAGTCTAGACTCTGCGGAGTTGACCAAGCTTTTGGATCGCCATAGAACTTAGATAAAACTATTATGCTATACCATATGGATGGATATTAACGTTGCATATAAAAAAACAAGCTGAATCTGTATTAAACAGGTTCAGCTTGTTTTTTTATATTTTCTTGTTCAATAATTACATAGTTATCTGCGGCGTTGTCTTTAGTAGCATACTCAGATACGGATAGAACCTTGACTTTTAGAGTCCTTTGGCCAAGTGTAATAGTAATTATATCGTTTAACTTGACTTCATATGATGCACGTGCAATTTTATCGTTTACAAGTATTTTTCCTGCATCGCAAGCCTCGTTAGCTATTGTCCTTCTTTTTATAAGTCTAGTTACTTTAAGATATTTATCTAGTCTCAAAATCTTACCTCCAAATTAATATAAAAGTTACTATTCAGACATATGTATAGGGCGGAGATGTTTTGCTGAAAGTCTAGGGCGACGACCGGAAAGCCGCAGAGTAGAAACTCTTGCAAAACTCGTAAACTTTACCTTTAGAGGCGGAATAGTAACATATAAAATTAAAATCAAAGTAAAACATTACTTTGATTTTAATTTTAATAGTTAAATTAAGAATTTACAGCTTCTTTTAATGCTTTACCAGCTTTGAAAGCAGGAGCTTTCTTTGCAGGTGTAATCATTTTTTCTTTAGTTCTTGGGTTTATAGATTCTTTTTCAGCTCTGTCACGAACTTCAAATGTTCCAAAACCTATTAATTGAATTTTTTCACCTTTTGATAAAGAGTCAGTAATAGAATCCAAAACAGATTTTAATGCTTTTTCAGCATCTTTCTTTGAATACTCGCCTTTTTCAGCAATTTGATTGATTAAATCCGCTTTTGTCATTTTTCAATACCTCCATTGTTTTACTCGTTTCGAGTTTTAAGTATAAATTTGGCTTGATGCCAGTAATCATCAAGTTCATTTATGTCAAGGGATTTCATATCAATCCCCTTTGACCTTATTAATTTTTCTGTTTCTGAAAAACGATTGATAAATTTTTCGGTTGAATTTGTCAAAGCTTGTTCAGAATCTATTTTTAAATGTCTTGCTAAATTTGTACATGAAAAAAGCAAATCACCTATTTCTTCTTCAATATGTTCAAAAGATTTGCTTTCAATAGCTTCTTCTAGTTCTTTTAATTCAGATTTTAAAGAAATAATCACATCAGATATTTTTTCAAAATCCATACCTGATTTTGCAGCACGTTTCCCTACTTTTTCAGCTCTCATAAGTGCGGGTAAAGATTTTGCTACACTATCAAGAGTTTCAAAATAAGTAGTTTGCCCTTTTGTTTCTTGCTTTATATTTTCCCAATTGGTTAATACTTCAGATGTTGCAGAAACCACAGTATCTGAAAAAACATGTGGATGACGAATTATAAGCTTATGACATATATCATTACAAACATCATTAAAATTAAAACAACTTAATTCTGTTTCAATTTGACAATGAAATACAACTTGTAATAAAACATCGCCAAGTTCTTCTTTTAATAATTCAGTATTATTTAAATCAATAGCTTCAATTACTTCATAAACTTCTTCTATAAAATCACGTTTTATAGAAGAGTGAGTTTGTTCTTTGTCCCAAGGACAACCAAAATCACTTCTAAGTATATTTACTATTTTTATTAAATCATTAATATCATAATTTGATTTAAAATTAAAATTAATCATTTAAAAACCTCATGTTAATGTATTTTGAGAATAAAAGTTAAACTTATATTATATTATAGTATATCTTAAAATATTGCAATAGGTTTTAAAAAAGTTTGTAATAAATATGAAATATGAAACTTTAAAATTGAAATAATATAGCAATAAGTACTAAAGATTATTTTGCGTCTACAAAGCCTACTTTACGATATACCTTAGATATAATGCGGTTAGTTATTTTATATGAGTCTTCAGCACCTTTTGTGTAGCAAGCTTGTAGATAAGATTTATCCGCAAATATTTTTTCGTAATTTTCACGAACTGGTCTTAAATGTTCTGCTACAGCTTCTCCAACAGTTAATTTAAAATCACCATAACCTCTCCCAAAAAACTCACTGGTGATTTCTTCGTAAGTTTTATTTGTTATAGTTGAATATATAGACATAAGATTGTTTATGCCATCTTTGCCTTCTTTATAACAGACTTCAGCATCACTGTCGGTTACAGCACGTTTAAACTTACGAATAATAGTATCTTTATCATCTAAAATAAAAATACACGAATTAGGGTTTTCATCTGATTTGGACATTTTTTTAGTTGGTTCTTGTAGGGACATAACCTTTGCACCTACTTTAGGAATATATGGTTCTGGAAGGGTGAAAAAATCACCATATTTTTGATTGAATCTTGCGGCGATATTACGAGCTAATTCTAAATGTTGCTTTTGATCGGCTCCAATAGGTACCAAATCTGCGTTGTAAGCTAGTATATCAGCGGCCATTAATACTGGGTATGTAAATAAACCGGCATTTATATCATCGCTGTGTTTTGCACTTTTATCTTTAAATTGAGTCATACGAGAAAGCTCGCCAAATTGAGCGGAACAAGATAAAATCCAACTTAATTCAGCGTGATTTTTGTTATGACTTTGAATAAATGCGATAGATTTACTTGTGTCAATTCCACAAGCTAGTAATAAAGCATATGCTTTCAAAGTGTTTTGTCTAAGTGTAGCAGGTTCTTGACGTACTGTTATGGAATGCATATCTACAATTGAGTATACACAATTGTATTCATCCTGCAATGAACCCCAGTTTCTAATTGCACCTATATAGTTACCCAATGTAAAAATACCAGTTGGCTGTATACCACTAAAAATAATTTTCTTATCTTTTTCCAAAAAATTGACCTCCTATTTTTGAGAAGCGGCTTTGTCTTTTATTTGTGCGTTTCTCATTTCACTCATAACTTTTTGATATAGGAAAAATATAAACTGTTGCATTTTATCTGAATTACTATTTATAGTTAAAGGGTCTATTGTTGTTTTGTAAACACCTTTTCTAGTCATTAAATGTACATAATGAATGCTACTTACAGGTGGCAAATCAAAAACAGATGTTCTTTCACATAATTTTAAAGATTGACCGACACTTATATTTAAAGAACGTGCTGCTTGAGCTACTAAAGAATGTTTTGCTGCAAGACCAACTACTGTTTCGCCGTTGTTAAAATAAAGATTTGCAGTTCCGTTTAGAAGACAAACCATAGTACATAGCATATTTGGACCCATAGTCATGTCAACAACAACACTATACACTTGATCGTCAGCAGTTAATTTTGCACCTATTACAGCTGGAGGCATAGTTAAAGCTTTTCTTCTTGCCATTAAGTATTGTTCCGTTACTAAGTAACGCTCATTTGATAATTTTTTCATGTTATAAGCTCCTATCTTCGTCATAAAATAATTTAGCCTATTCTTTTTTGACGATAAAAAGAATAGGCGTTGTATCAATCAAACATTTCTTTTGATAATTTGCCTAAAAGCTGACATCCTTTTACGATTTGATCATCTGTTGGAGTTGAAAAATTCATTCTAAAAGATGATGTTTTGTCATTTTCGGATATCATAAAAGCAGTGCCGGGAACAACTGCAATTTTAAACTCTTCTACAGCTCTTTTACAAAAATTCATCATATCATAACCTTCAGGTAAGGTTGCCCATATAAATAATCCACCTTCAGGTTTTGTA
>JAEXNS010000025.1 GCA_023439605.1 Bacillota bacterium
GAAAAATTTTCTTTTAAGGTTTAAAATCTTAAATATGTTTTTAACTATTTAATTATAGTTATATTTAATTTGTCCAATAAAGGTAGCGGAGTTGTTTTACCACCAAATCCATTAACTAGACCCATAACTTTAAATATCAAAACAGCTAATCCAATTAAAGGACTTATTAGATTTAAAACAGGTATAAAACTTAGAACAAATCCTATTAATGATACTATGTCTAATAACAAGGATTGGTTTGCATTAAATTTTGCATATTGAGAATTTGGTGCCATAATTAAAGGTAGAAAAAACAAAATATAAGCCAAACCAGCTGCTGTTTTATTTGCTTCTACATCTGCAGGATCAAATTCTATTAGGGAATTTTTATTCTCATCCATAATTAAAACCTCTCTTTTTTAAATTTTTTTATAAAAACTCACTATGAGTTTCATAGTCAAATAAATATTTAATATCTATAAGTTTAACTTATAAATCCCATATAGTCTAGTGTCAATAGTCATATGTTGATAATTACTATTGGCTAAAAAAAGTTGCAATTATCCTTAAGTCACTGTTTACAAAAGTTAAAAAAATCAAAAATCTATTGCAAAAAATCCATTTATATTTTATAATGATAATATATTTAGTTTTTAAATATATTATCATTATAAAATATAAATTTACTTGGAGGTATCATGCCTAGGTTTTTTGTCAATAATATAAATGAAAACAATGTAATTATAGATGGCAACGATGCACTACACATAAGAAAATCACTTAGAATGAACGTTGGGGATGTCTTAACTGTTTGTTGCGATGGCATTGATTATTCTTGTGAAATAAGCGAAATTAATATGGAAACCATTTTATTAAAGGTTTTATTCTTTAATAAAAGCGAATCTGAACCGAATATTAATTTAACTCTATATCAAGCGATACCTAAATCAGACAAATTGGAACTTATAATACAAAAAGCAGTGGAACTAGGTGCAAGTCAAATAATCCCTGTATTAACTAGACGTTGCATTTCTCGTCCTTCTGAAAAAGATTTTCAAAAAAAACTTTCAAGGTATAATAAAATAGCAGAATCTGCATCTAAGCAAGCTGGACGTGCTATAATCCCTCAAGTTTTGCCTATGATAAACTACAATAATGCGATTGAAGTGATGAAAAAAGATAATGTTTCAATTATTTTTTACGAAAGAGGCGGACTAAGGCTAAACGAAATAAATTTTTCGGATAAAAAAACCATTTCGTTAATGATAGGTAGTGAAGGTGGTTTTGACGATTTAGAAATATCAGAAGCACAGAAAAATGGAATAGAAACCGTTTGGTTGGGGAATAGAATCTTAAGGTGTGAAACCGCTCCTATAACAGCAATATCTTTATTAATGCATTTAACCGGTAATTTATAAGCGATAGATAAATGATGACATTTAAAACTCATCATTTACATATATATTTAAACTGTATCCGTAAGAGCAGTTTAAACTTAAAAATAAAAAGTCTTGCGGAGAACGGAGATTATTATGAAGAGTTCATTTTTAAGTGTAATGGCAGCTATAGTTTCAGTAAGTGCAGCAGTAATAGCTGTTATGGCGTTAAAGAAAAAGTATGATTTAAATTGTTCTTGTGGTTGTGATTGCGATTGTGACGAAAATGCAAATGTAGATTGCAACTGTGAAGACGAATATGAAGATGATTTTGACTATGTTGAGGATGACACAATGTATGATGAATCTAACAACGAGGAAACTGAGGAAGTTTCAGACGAAACCACTGAAGACAAAAAAGAAGATTAATAATTTTATCCCTGCTTAAATTAAGTGGGGATAAAGTCTTGATAAAATAAATATAAATTTAAATGGAGGCTAAAAATGGCTAAAGAAATAAAGAAAAAACCTCAATTCCAATCACATACTTCTTCTGATGAAAAGAAAAAGGCCTTGGAAAATGCTATCGCTCAAATTGAAAAAACATATGGTGCTGGTGCCGTTATGAAACTTGGTCAAACCAAAAAGCTAGATATTGGAGTTATTCCTACTGGTTCTATGACTTTAGATATGGCTTTAGGCATAGGCGGAATTCCAAAAGGAAGAATAGTTGAAATATACGGTCCAGAAAGTTCCGGTAAAACAACTGTTGCCCTTCATATGATTGCTGAAGCACAAAAAGCTGGCGGCGAAGTTGCTTTTATTGACGTTGAACATGCTTTAGATCCTATATATGCAAGTGCTTTAGGTGTAAATATAGATGATTTGTTAGTATCTCAACCAGATAGCGGAGAACAAGCTTTAGAAATAGCTGAGGCTCTTGTTCGTTCAGGTGCTATTGATGCTATAGTTATAGACTCTGTAGCGGCTATGGTAACAAAAGCAGAAATAGACGGTGAAATGGGTGAAGCTCATGTAGGACAACTTGCAAGACTTATGTCCCAAGCCATGAGAAAACTTACTGCTGTTATATCAAAATCAAATTGTGTAGCTCTTTTTATAAACCAAGTACGTGAAAAAATAGGTGTTATGTATGGTAATCCTGAAGTCACTCCTGGCGGAAGAGCACTGAAGTTCTATTCTTCTGTAAGAATAGAAGTAAGAAAAGGCGAAGCAATAAAAAATGGTACAGAAATAATAGGCACTAGAACAAGATGTAAAGTGGTAAAAAATAAAGTAGCTCCTCCATTTAAAGACTGTGAATTTGATATAATGTATGGAAAAGGTATTTCTAGAGTGGGTGAAGTTTTAGATTTGGCAGTAGAATTAGATGTTGTTAAAAAAGGTGGTTCATGGTTTAGTTACAACGACCAAAAACTTGGTCAAGGAAGAGATAATTCAAAAGACACTTTACTAAACAACCCTGAAATGATGTTGGAAATAGAAGATAAAATCAAGGAGAAAATGAACGCTGCAACTCCTTCGTCAAAAAAAGTTCAAAAGGATGCTAAATTAAACGAATCTATAATTAAAGCTTCAACTGATTCTGAAAAAAATACTGTTGATACTAAAATAAATGCCGATGATGATTTTGAAGAGTTTAATCCTGCTGAGGATATTTAATCATGTTAATAACTCAAATAGAAAAGTATAAAGGTAGTACTTATTCCATAACTTTTGACAACAATAAAACTATATATATACATAGTGATATTATTTATAAGTTTTCTTTAAAAATTAACATGGATTTAAGTGAGGATTTGTTAAATGAAATAATATACTTTTCTGAAAAGAGAAAAGCTAAAGAACGTGCTTTATATTTATTAGACTATAGGGACCATTCATACAAAGAATTATTTGTAAAATTATCAAAAAATTACTCCGATGAAATTTGCTATGAAATTGTAAATCATTTTGTTTCTATAGGCATTATCAACGATAAACGCTATGCTGAAAATTTAGCAAAAAAGTATATTGAAATAAAAAAATATGGTCTTTATAAGGCTAAACAGGAAATGTACTTAAAAGGCATAGACAAATATACTGTTGAAGATGCCTTAGAAATTTATAAGGATAATGTCGAATTGAGAATTTTAGAATTAATAAACAAAAAATACAAAAAATATTTAAATTCAGAAGATGAAAATTCAAAATACAAGTTGAAAAATGCACTTGTAAGACAGGGATATACATATGATGAAGTAAATCGTGCAATAAGCATGATGGATTCTATTGATTAACTATGAGGATGGATATTAATGCCGATTAAAATAGGAATGGTATCTTTAGGCTGTTCAAAAAATTTAGTGGATAGCGAAAGGATGCTACATAAAATAAAAAAAAGAAACTATATATTGACCACAGATTCTGGAATGGCTGATATTGTTGTTGTAAATACTTGTGGATTTATACAATCAGCAAAAGAAGAAGCAATCGAGACCATTTTAGAGTTATGCACACTTAAAGCTGAAGGTCAAATTAAAAAAATAATAATTACTGGTTGTTTAACTGAACGCTATAAAGAAGAAGCAGCAGAACTTTTCCCTGAAGTAGATGCTGTTATTGGTATAGGTTCAAATGAGGATATAGTAGATATTATAGATAGGGTTCTCTCAAACGAAAGAGTTGTTGAGTTTAAAGAAAAAAGTAGACTCCCCTTAACCGGCGAAAGAATAATATCAACACTGCCTTTCTTTGCATATCTAAAAATAGCAGAAGGCTGTAGCAATTGTTGTACTTATTGTGCTATTCCATCTATAAGAGGACCATTTAGAAGTGTTTCTATGGAGGAAGTTCTCAAAGAAGCAATATGGCTTTCTGAAAATGGAGTTACCGAGCTTATAGTTATAGCACAGGATTCTACCAAATATGGATTTGATATATATGGAGAGAGCAAATTACCAGAATTACTAAATAATCTTTGTAAAATCGACTCTCTAAAATGGATAAGAGTACTATACTGTTACCCAGAAAGAATAACTGACGAACTTATAGATGTTATTTCAAAACAAGAAAAAATAGTTAAATATATGGATATCCCTATTCAACATAGCGATGAAAATATATTGAAATCTATGAATAGAAGCGGAAGCGCCTTAGAACTAAAAAATCTAATAAATAAAATTCGCTCGAAAATACCTGATGTAACCATTAGAACAACCGTTATAACTGGCTTCCCAGGTGAAACCGAAGAACAATTTAATTCTATGGCAGAATTTATCAAGGAAATACAATTTGATAGACTGGGTGCTTTTGCTTATTCTGAAGAAGAGGGTACAAAAGCTGCCACATTTGAAAATCAAATAGATGAAGAAATAAGAGCACATCGTGCTGACATCATTATGCAACAACAACAACTTATAAGTGAAAACAAAAACCAAAAGAAAATAGGAAAAACCTTGGAATCTGTTGTTGAAGGCTTTGACAAATGGGGCGAATGTTATTTTGGTAGAACTCAATCTGATGCTCCAGATATTGATGGGAAAATATTTTTTACTTCAGAAAAAAAACTAGAAATAGGTCAATATGTAAAAGTTAAAATAACTGATTCTCTTGATTATGATTTGATAGGAGAAGTTATATCATGAATTTACCAAATAAATTAACATTATTAAGAGTTTTCTTAGTCCCTATTTTCCTTTTGTTTTTCTACATTGATAAATTACAACATAACTATACATTTGCCCTAGTTATATTTGCAATTGCCTCTATAACAGATGCTTTAGATGGTTATATAGCAAGAAAACAAAATTTAATAACTAACTTCGGGAAGTTTTTAGATCCGCTTGCAGATAAAGTTTTAGTAGTAGCCGCTTTATGTTGTTTTGTTGAAAAAAACTTGATAAGTGCCATTCCTTTAATCATTATAGTTACAAGAGAATTTACCGTTTCAGGTCTTAGATTAGTTGTTGCAAACGATGGTGTTGTAGTTCCTGCATCTATTTCAGGTAAATTAAAAACAGCATTTACAATGGTGACAATTGTATTTGTTCTTGTACTTAAATTACTTAGTGTAAATCTGAATATTATAAGTTTTGAAAATAGTTATCAAAATATTTTCTATTTAATTACACAAATTTTAATTTGGATTTCTACAATTTTGACTATCTTTTCTGGGATGGTTTATTTAAAAGCATATTGGAAATACATAGACGCAAGTAAATAATATTACTATTCAGCCACAGTTTTATAGGAGTTTCGACTCTGCGGAGTCAACCGAGCTTTCCGGTCGCCCTGGACCTTCGGTAAAACATTCCCCCTTGCACAACGGCCAGGTTGTAACTATTTAAGTTATAATGTAAGATTTTTTTTAAATAAATTAGTGAAAATCATTAATAAATTTTATTTAACATAAAATCTATTGACAAATTTCAAGCAATAAGATATTATAAAAAGTGTCAAAATATATTTGGAGGTTATAAATATGGAAAATATTATAAGCATTAGATTAAAAACATTGCACGATATCAACGAATTTGTTGCAAAGGCAAACAAGGTAAATGGAAAGATTTACGCACTACAATTTGAATACTGTGTAAATGCAAAATCAAATTTAGGAGTTATGTCTCTAGACCCTTCTTCTACAATAAATGTAAAATTCATCGACTGCAGTGAATCTGAAATTGAAGAATTTAAAAAATGGGAAGTTTAAATAAATACTCCTGTTAAATTTAATTAAACATAAATTAATTAAAGTTTATTGGCACTTTGGTATTATAAAATTATTACGATTTTACGATATCAAAGTGCTTTTTATTTTTTTATATTTAAGTTCTAATTTAATTGATTTATGAACATAAATATGCTATAATAATAATACAAAAATATATAAATTCAATAAATCTAAGGTGGTTTTTTTATGAAAAAAGAATTAACAAAAAAGCAAATTCAAGATGCTTTAGGTAACATAAAGGCTGATTTTGCTTTTGAAGGACTAAATTTAACCAGCAAGGAAATGAAAATAACGGAAAAAATTTTAAATGGCACTATTACAGCAGAAGAAGCAATAAAAAATTATATCAAAGCTGCAGGATTTCAGTATGGAACATGATAATATATATTGTTATGACGGTACGGATGTACTTGTAAATAAATATGCTATCAAAGATGCAAGTATCTTAAATATGTTTGAAAGACAAATTACATCTAGCAGAAGAGCTGAACTTGAAATAAACCCTGTAGAAGGCCAATTTGATTTTAATCATTTGAAAGCTATTCACCAACGCTTATTTGCTGATATTTATGATTGGGCAGGACAAATAAGACGAGTAAATATAGCAAAAAGCAACCTTTTTTGCAGATATCAGTTTATTGATTCTATGGCAACAAATATTTTTGATTCAATAAAAAAAGACAATTTCCTGAAGAATTTATCAAAAGAACAATTTGTAAAAAAACTTTCATTTTACATGGGTGAAATAAATGCCCTGCATCCATTTAGAGAAGGTAACGGAAGAACACAGCGTACTTTTTTTATTCAACTGTCCGAAAAAGCAGGTTATTGTTTATCTTTAGCTCATATATCTGGAGAAAAACTACTTGAAGCCGATATAGACGCTATGAAAGGTCATTATGAAAAACTAGAGCAAATACTCATGGCAAACATTTATTCCCCAAAAGGCGGTAAGTGCTCATCTAAATGCAACAAATTACTTCAATAATTGATAAATGCTTTTTTATTTTTAGCATTTATCAATTATTTTATAAAATAATTGACTATTCAGCCACTAAAGGTAAAGTTTACAATTTTGTAGAAGTTTCGACTCTGAGGAGTCGACCGGACTTTCCAGTCGCCCAATGTCGTCAACTTAAAGCAAATTGCTGAGGCAATTTATGAGGCTCTGCCTCAAACTCCGCTTCTTTTTCTATCGCAAAAAGAAGCAAAAAAGCTCTTAAATCATAAAGATTTCGCTTTCTACGGAAAGCGACCAAGGGCGTTGCCCTTTGGAAACCTACGATTTTTTGAAAAAAATCGAGTAAAACTTTGATTTTTTTACTAAGTTGACGACATTGTCCAGTCGCCACAGAGCTTCGGTAAAACAACACATATGGCTGAATAGTAACTAAAATAAGGAGGATAACATGAAAAGACATATATTTATTTTACTAGCTTTACCAATCCTTTTTTCTAGTTTTAATTTATCAAAGTTATCTACAGTTAAAGCAGAAGAAAACTGGTCACTTTTTTGGTCAGATGAATTTGATGGAGAAAATGTAAACCTAGAAAAATGGTCATTTGACAATGGAAATTGGATGTTTGATGAAAAAGGAAATTATATAACATCCGGTTGGGGAAATAGTGAAAAACAATTTTATAGAGCTGAAAATTCAAGAGTAAAAAATGACGTTTTGAGAATTGAGGCAAGAAAAGAAAATTATATTGATCCAATACAAGGTGATTATGAATATACATCCAGCAAGTTAGTTACAAAAGGTAAGTTTTCAACTTGTTATGGAAAAATCGAAGTTAGGGCTAAAGTAGATGCTGGTGCTTCATTATGGCCAGCTATATGGATGCTACCTGAAAAAAATATATATGGTGATTGGGCATCCTCCGGTGAAATTGATATCATGGAGGGTTACGGAAGCAAACCTGAAAAAGTGTGCGGAACAATTCACTATGGTGGTGTTTGGCCAAACAATACTTATTCTACAGAAGAATATTTTTTTAAAGACAATAAAACAATATCTGATTGGCATATATATGCTATAGAATGGACCGAGAAAGAAATACGTTGGTATGTTGACGAAGAATTATACAGTGTAAAAAACGATTGGTTTTCATCTGGGAGAGAGTTCCCTGCACCATTTAATCAGGACTTTTATATCATACTAAACCTTGCTGTAGGAGGTCATTTCGATGGTATTGGTGACGGAACACAAGCAGACCCAACAATTTTTTCAACTGGCCCAAAAGCTATGGAAATAGACTATGTTAGAGTTTACAAACAAAACGGAGTAACTACAAATCCAACTTCCGTTAAAAATATGCAGTTAAAACCCTACATTATGGAAAATGGTTCGGGAACTATAACCTGTACTGACGAAAAAACAGAAGTAAATGTAATCAACAAAGGTGATAAGCCTTATAGTATTTTAGGTACAAACGAACTTATTAAAGTAGAAGCGGGCAAAAAATACTTTTTAGATTTTACAGTAAACTCAACAATTTCAAGAGATATTGAAGTTACTATTGAAGACCAAAAATATAATCGGTTTTTTGAAAAGACAATACATATTGAGCCAACTTCTAAAAATTATAAATTTGAAATATTTTTTGAAAATAGCGGTTATTTTGACTTGAAATTTTTAATGGGAAATGTAAATTCTCAGGTCACTAGTATAAGCCATTTAATTACATTGAATAATCTACAATTTTATGAGCAACAAAATGTTGATATAATTTATGGTGATATTGACAATAATAAAAACATAGACCTTTCTGACTTGGTTTATTTGTCAAGATATCTTATTAAAGAAATTGAATTTAATAAAGATGAACTAATAATTGCAGATGTCACAAATGATGGGATTGTAGATGTAGGCGACTTAGCTTTAATGAAACAATATTTGATCGGTGATAAAGTTGCTTTAGGATTAAAATAATCTTATGTTTTAAATCGTCATTTTTACTAAAATAAAAACTTTTTCAAATACAATAATCACTAGTATTGACAAATAAGAATAATTATTATATAATATTTAAATAATAATATTTCTACAATATCTAACAACAATACAGATTATTATTTAATTAATTTTTTTATTTTGTTGTTATAATAAAATTATTTAGTTATATTTAAACAGAAAGGAGGATTTATTGAGAATTTCATTTACAATTGATCTCAATAAAAATTATTATGAGAAAATACAATATTATTACTATAGGTAGGCAATATGCTAGCGGTGGTCGTGAAATAGGGGAAATTGTGTCCAAGCAACTTGCTATTCCTCTTTACAATAAGGAAATTTTAAATTTAGCAGCTGAGAGACTTGATGTAAACCCAGATGACATTGAATATGTTGACGAAGTAGCTGCGAGTAGCCTGCTATACAGTATTTCTATGATGACTGGATTAAGCACAAATAATAATCTTCCTTTAAACGATAAACTTTTTATCGAGGAAAGAGATATCATTAAAAACCTCGCCTCAAAAGGATCTTGTATTATCGTCGGAAGATGTGCAGATAATGTTTTAGGAGCAATAAGAAACGATTGTCTAAAAATCTTTATTTATTCAGATCAAAAATCCAGAGAAAAAAGAGCTGTAGAAAAGTATGGCATAGATCCAAAAGAGGTTAGAAACGTTATTAAAAAGCATGATAAAAAACGTTTTACATACTATAACTTAAACACAGGTGAACGTTGGGGTGCAAAGGAAAATTATGATTTATGTATAAATAGCGATGCACTTGGAATTGAGTTAACAGCTGAACTTATTGTAAAAATATATAATTCAACATCATCTTAAAATAAGAAAAAATAAAGTTTTACTCGATTTTTTTCAAAAAATCGTAGGTTTCCAAAGGGCAACGCCCTTGGTTGCTTTC
>JAEXNS010000030.1 GCA_023439605.1 Bacillota bacterium
ATGTATACCTGCCTATAACGGTAACTGAGTTAGGAATATTCACCATCACTAGCCCCTCACATCCAGAAAATGCACCTTCACCTATACTTGTAACTGAGTCAGGAATAGTTACTGATTTTAATTTAGAACAAGAAGCAAACGTAAAATCAACTATAGCGGTAACTGAGTTAGAAATATTTACCGACGTTAATTCCTCACATCCAGAAAAAGCATAACTTCCTATTGTGATAACAGAGTTTGGAATAGTTACTGATGTCAATCCATTACACCCAGAAAATGCATACCTTTCTATTGTGGTAATTGAACTAGGAATAGTTATTGATTTTATTCCGGTACACTCTCTAAAAGCACCATTGCCTATAGTTATAACTGAGTTAGGAATTATATAAATTTCATCAGTCTTTACTTTGCCATTCGGATAAGTAATAAGTATTGTTTTTTCTTTGTTGAAAAGAACTCCCTCTATATCAACATAATAAAAATTGTCTTCAGATACTGTTATTGAAGTCAATCCAGTACAACAATAAAACGCATAATCGCCTATTGTGGTAACTGAGTTAGGAATAGATATTGAAATTAATCTAGTACAACTAGAAAATGCATAATTTCCTATAGTTGTGACTGAGTTAAGAATATTTACTAATGTTAATCCAGTACAACCAGAAAAGGCATAATCGCCTATAGTGATAACTGAGTTAGGAATAGTTACTGATGTCAATCCAGTACAACAGAAAAATGCATATTCACCGATGGAAGTAATAGAGTTAGAAATAGTTATTGATGTTAATTCCGAATAACAAAATGCATAGCCTCCTATAGTGGTGACTGAATTAGGTATATTTACTGAATTCAATCCCTTACAACCATAAAACGCATAATCACCTATTGTGGTAACTGAGTTAGGAATTATATAAGTTTCATTATCATTTTCTTTTCCACAAGGATACGTAATAAGGGATGTTTTTTCTTTATTAAACAGGACACCATCTATATCAGAATAATATAAATTGTTTTTATCTACTTTTATTGAAGTTAATTCCTTACAACTTAGAAACGAATATTTGCCTATAGTGGTAACCGAGTTAGGAATAGTTACTAAAGTTAATTGAGACCTACTACCAAACGCATAATCGTCTATAGTGGTAACATGATAGCCCTCTATTTCTGCTGGAATTTCAACTTCTGTTGCATTACTTTTACAGTCAGTAATCGTAACCTCGCCATCAAAAATTTCATATACAAGGTCTCCGTAAGTTGCTGATTCAGCAGAAACATTAGTTGAAAAATTAAAAATATAATTGCTTGTTTCTCTAATATATAATCCTCCTAGGATTATAACTAACGCAGTAAAAAAAGGAATAATTTTTTTGAGTTTCTTATTCACTTTATATTCTCCTTTTTTATTCAATTTTTTTAGGAAAGCTTTTCTTAAATTATTAGTATATAATCAATGTAATTGCACTCTAAGTAATATTTTAACATATTAAACAACTTAAATCAACAAAATTAAACAAGAAATTTTTCAATTCCATTGATAAAAGATCATGAAATAATGGCGATGATGATAATAATTTTTTTAGAGTCAAAATCTCTTCTTCAAAAGCTAAACTTCCACCAAATAAAAAAATCTATAAGACAAATACTCACCCTATAGATTAAATTTTTATTTAAATCATACTGTTAGTTCTGTAGTCCTAGAGTTACCTTATCACCTAAAATATATTGTTTTAGAGTAGCTACATCTGCAACATCAATATTTCCATCATTGTTCAAGTCTGCATTTGATTTTTGAGAAATATCAAGTAAAATTTCTTTTATAAGAGCTTGGCATAAAGTAACTAAATCAACATTGTCTATTTTATTATCCAAATTTATATCACCATATAAATTTGGAGCAATAGTTGTAGTGGTTAAAACAGTGGTACTAACTTCGGTGGTCGTGGTTGTAATAATGTTCAAATCTTGATTTTCGTATGCACCAAAATCTATCCTACCATTTACTATTCTTGAGTTTCCGGCATTATCCTTTTCCACCACTTTATCAAATGGTAATTCAGATGTATAATTAGGATTTCCCTTATCAATTACTGGAGAATTTTCCAAAACGCTAAAATCATTTTTAGATACATTTGCAAACTTTGGATCAGTAAAAATTGAATTTTTATCATTACCTGTCTTTGCTTGATAATTTGCAAATCCAAAGTTATCTTTAGCATCAATTCTCCAATTACAATTTTCATCCGATGTATTTGCATAATAAATATTATAGTCTATAACATTCTCATTTTTAGCCAAATATTCATCATAGATAAATAAATTCTGATTGTTTGCATAAAAGATGTTATTCATAATAGTATTGTTATTAGCCATATACTGCAAGTATATTTCACCAAAACTACCTTTTAAGGTATCATTATTATAAAATGTATTATTTACAATTTTGTTGTTTAAAGAGTATCCCCTTTGAGTATCATACCCACCTAAAGCAAGTCCGGCATTCATGCAATTAAACACCATATTATCACGCACCGTAATATAACTGGTATCTTTTGCCTTGTGTTCACTCGCTAACTCTATCCCAAAGTTTACATCATGAACAGTATTTCTTTCAATAAGAATATTTGTAGAACCATCACAGTATATACCATCTGCACTTCTACTTTTTCCATATGCAGGGTTTTCATATGAATCAATATTGTATACAATATTCCCTCTACATATTCCATTTCTTGCCCTATCTAATTTCTCAGATTCCTCACAAATATTTTCATAGCCAATGAAACATATTCCTATGTTATCATTATCATATACTATATTGTTTGAAACAATAAAACCAGAAATATTCCCATTTACAGCAAGTGTTTCACTTGAACCTAATTTACAATTTGATATTGTATTGCCATCTATCACCAACCCCGTGAATATGGATGCTGATGTACCATAAACACCTATTCCATGTGCATCTCTTCCATTTAAATCCGAATCCACCTTGGCTAGGTTTTTAATATCATGAATATTATTATTACGAAGCTCAATATTTTTACACTCACCATCAACAAGAATTCCACCTATACAAGTCCCTGTAGTGACTGTACTGAAATTTCTGATTTCAAATCCTTTAATAATCAAATTGCTTTGATCATAAATATAAATCATGGCATCCATATCAGATGACATCTTCAAGTTTGTACCATCCAATACAGCAGTCTGACCAGGATAAGAGGAAATGGTTATATATTCAGTATCTGTTCCTGAAACCTCAATATTCAACTTTTCCTTATAAACTCCACCCATAATATAAAGTGTATCACCAGCTTTTAGCTTTGTAATGGACTCATTTATAC
>JAEXNS010000037.1 GCA_023439605.1 Bacillota bacterium
AGAGATGCCAAAGGGATTTAATCGTGGAAAAATGGGAGCTGCAAACACTGGTGGTGCTTTAAAATATACAGATGACAATATATCAAGTTACAGTTCTATTTTTGATAATGCTGTTTTTGATAAAAAAACCACTGATGATGATAAAAAAAGTGTAATAACTGCAATTAATAAATTATCAAAAGGTGAAGAACTAGAAAAATATTTTGATGTTGATCAGATTTTAAGATATTTCGCTGTAAATGCAGTGCTGGTGAATCTTGATAGTTATCATTCTGAAATGGCACAAAATTATTATCTATATGAAAATAATGGAGTGGTTTCTGTTTTGCCTTGGGATTATAACCTTTCTTTTGGTGGATTTGGATTTGCAAAAGAGAACAATGCTTCATCAATAATTAATTTTCCAATAGACACACCTGTTTCTCAGGTTTCTATGGAAGAAAGACCGCTAATTTCAAAATTGTTAGAGGTGGAAGAGTATAAAGAAAAATATCATTCATACTTAAAAAAATTAGTTGATGAATACATAAATAATGGAAATTACGAAAAAGTTATAGATAGTGTAAATGAAAAAATTTCAGAAAAAGTAAAAACGGATCCTACAGCATTTTGTACTTTTGAAGAGTATACTGAAGCAGTTTCAACTTTAAAGCAAGTTATAAAGCTAAGAGGAGAGAGCATACAAGGACAACTTGAAGGTATTATTCCAGCTACAAGTGAAGGACAAAAAGAAGATAGTTCAAAGTTAATAGATGCTTCAAGTGTTGATATTTCAAAAATGGGCACACAGGGGTTTGGAGATGGTGAAAAAAATTTCCAAAGAAATTTTAACAACGATGAGAATACTTATTTTCAATAAGATGTATTGAATCTTGTATAATAATATGATATAATTTTCTCATAAATATACAAGAGGTGAAATATGTTCAAAGAAAATTCAAGTGAATTTCTTCGTCAAGAGTATAGAGGGAGAATAAACAAGGTTCAAGACTATATTGACAAAAATATAGCTGAAGAATTAACTATACCAAAACTTTCAGAAGTGGCTAATTTTTCTCAATTTCATTTTCAAAGAATTTTTAATTTTATGACAGGAGAAACTCTGTATAAATATATTTTAAGAATCAGATTAGAAAAAGCAGCTTATCTTTTGGTTGCAAATCAAAGAAAAACAATTACAGAAATTGCTTTTGAGTGCGGATTTAAGAGTTCCTCTGTGTTTGCAAGAGCATTTAAACAATTTTATGGAGTAACTGCAAAACAATGGGCGGAAAATAAAAATCTGCAAAAAAGCATTCTTTGCAAAATAGAAAGCAGTAATTGCAAAGATAATTTGACAGGATTATTGTACAATGATAAAGCAATTGAAAATAAATTTGCAAAATTTTTTATACGGAGGGAAAAATTTATGTCTGAAAAAAATTTCACAGTTGAAGTGAAAAATGTCGAGGAAATTCCAATTATCTATGTTCGACATACTGGACCTTATAAAGGTGACTCTGAACTTTTTAAAAATTTATATGAAAAACTTTTTAAATGGGCAGGACCAAGGGAACTTATTAATTTTCCAAAAACTAAAATGTTTACAATTTACCATGATAATCCTGAACTTACTGACGAAGAAAAACTTAGAATTAGTGTTTGCATGAGTGTACCAAAAGATACAGAAGTTGATGGGGATATTGGAAAATCGATTATTTCTGAAGGGAAATATGCAGTAGGTTACTTTGAAATTAAGGAAACAGAATATGCAGAAGCCTGGGAATTCATGTATGGTAAATGGCTTCCAGAGAGTGGCTATCAACCAGACGACGGTTGCCCTTTTGAGTGTTATCTAAATGATCCTTCACAAGATCCTGAAAACATAAATATTGTTGAAATATATATCCCAATTAAACCTTTATAAATAAAACCAAAATCCAAACTAATTTAATTTAGTTTGGATTTTTTAGTTAAAAGAAAAAACAGCTCTTATAAATACATAAAAGAGCTGTTTAAATAGGGAAAGAGTAATAAATAAAGAGAAACAATTAAAAGAAAGGTTTACAAAACAAATGGTTTTGTAAAAGATTAATGATGCTATGTATATATTATAGCAGATAAAATTTAAAATTTCAAGTGGTTTTCAATAAAAAAAAAAGTTTTTTTTAAAAATTATTAGTGTTAACTTACAAAAACAATAAGCACTATTTTACCACATAAAATTAAACCATATATATAGAATATAATCAAAAATGAGGAAATAGTTTGTTAAAAACTATTTTGTAAAAATTTGTGTTTAGCTAATTGTTCAAAAGCTATTGACATACATATTATAATGTGTTATATTTAAACTTAATATTAAATACAATTGTATTTGTATCGAGGACTATTTTTGTTGCAAAAATAAAAGTTATAAATAAAGGATGAAAATCATGAATGATAATTCAAATTTAATTGTTGTTAGTGCTAATGTTCTTCCTGAAATATTCTCTAAAATTTTAGAAGTAAAAAGTCTTATTGCAAAAAAAGAGGAAAAAAGTTATGCATCAGCATGCAAAAAAATAGGTATATCTCGAAGTGCTTATTATAAGTATAAAGACTATGTTTTTGCATATGATGAAAAGATTACACAAAAAATTATAACTTTTTATTTTGTACTAAAGGATAAACCGGGAATATTATTTAATGTATTAAAGCTTATTTATGCATTAGATGCAAATGTATTGACTATAAACCAAAATATTCCTATTGATGGAGTTGCTTCAGTTACTATTTCATTAAAGTTAAATGGTGATATAGATGAAGCAATAAAAATAAAAGCAGGAATATCTGAGCTAGATGGTGTGGTAGAGGTTAAGTTGTTAACGGGTGAATAAGTTTTGTTTTATAATTCAAATATTTTATAAATATTAAGGAGAGAAAATGTTATGGTAAAAATTGCAGTATTAGGTTATGGTGTAGTTGGTGCAGGAGTAGTAGAATTATTTTATAAAAATAAATCAAGTATTGAAAAAAAATCCGGAAAAGAAATGGATATAAAGTATATATTAGATATAAGAGATTTTTCAGATAGTCCATATAAAGAAAAGTTTACAAAGTCAATTGATGATATATTAAACGATGATGAAGTTGTTGCTGTTGCAGAATGTATGGGTGGGATTACTCATGCATACAGTTTTGTTAAAAGTTGTTTATTAAAAGGGAAAAGCGTATCTACTTCAAACAAGGAGTTGGTAGCTGAAAAAGGTGCAGAACTTTTGAAAATTGCAAAAGAACAAAAATGTAATTTCTTTTTTGAAGCAAGTGTTGGCGGAGGAATTCCTATCATTAGACCTCTACACAAGTGTTTAGCAGCAAATGAAATTGTAGAAATTGCTGGAATTCTAAATGGTACTACTAATTTTATACTTACAAAAATGATAAATGAAAGCATGAGATTTAGTGATGCTTTGTCAATGGCACAAAGCTTAGGTTATGCAGAAAAAGACCCGACAGCAGATGTTGAAGGACATGATGCATGCAGAAAAATCTGTATACTTTCTTCACTGGCTTTTGGCAAACATGTTTATCCACAAAAAGTCTATACAAAAGGAATTACACAAATTGATTTAGAAGATGTAAAATTTGCAGAAGTATTTGGTGGTTCAATAAAATTAATTGCGAGTGTAAAAAAATTGGATAACGGAAAAGTATTGCCTATGGTTACACCTATGGTTGTTCCTTATGAAAATCTAATTTCAAGAGTAGATGACGTATTTAATGCAATTATGGTTGTTGGTGATGCAATAGATAAAACTATGTTTTATGGAAGAGGTGCAGGGAAACTTCCAACAGCAAGTGCAGTTGTTGCTGATATAATTGACTCAGTGAAACACAACGTAACCATAGAGTCTCAAAGTTGGGAAGATACAGAAAATGATGATTTAATTGAAGATTATAGTCAAAAAGTATGTCGATTTGTATATAGAGTAAATAAAATCAATGAAAACATAAAAAAATATAGAGTTTTGGAAGTTGAAGGTATTTCAAACTATTCTTTTGTTACTGAAAAAATGACATTTAAAGAAGCAGAAAAATATACTGAAAAGCTTAAATCTGAGCAAATAGAAGTTTTATCCTCAATACCTGTATTGGATTTAGATTAATATATAATATTTTGATTAATATAGGGGGTAAAATGTGATTAAATTAAGAATACCTGCTACTAGTGCAAATTTAGGTGCTGGATTTGATTCTTTGGGGTTGGCATTAAATTATTATAATTATGTTGAAATGGAAGAGTACGATGGCATAGAAATTTCTTCTTCAGATAATAGTAAAGTACCAAAAGATGAAAAAAATTTAATATATAAAACAGCAAAATCACTTTATGAAATATGCGGAAAAAAGTTTCATGGTTTAAAGCTTATTCAAGAAAATAATATACCTATGACACGAGGGCTAGGAAGTAGTTCGGCTTGTATAATTGGAGGATTGGTAGGTGCAAATGAGCTTATGGGGAAGCCGCTTTCTTTGGATGAGCTAGTTAACTTATCTGCACTAATAGAGGGACATCCTGACAATACTTCACCTGCTTTACTTGGTGGAATAGTAACATCTGTTTTTGATGGTAAAGAAGTACATTGGGTTAGACAGGAAGTTACAACCACTTTGAAGTTTATTGTTCTAATTCCCGATTTTGAGCTTTGTACTGAAAAGGCACGAGGTGCATTGCCAAGAGATGTTTCACATAAAGATGCAGTATTTAATTTATCAAGAGCAGCATTATTTTCAGCGTCTTTGCTTACTGGTAAATATGAAAATCTAAAAATAGCAGTAGATGATAAACTTCATCAACCATATAGAATGGGACTTATCAATAAATCAAAAGATGTCTTTGAAATGGCATATTCATTAGGTGCATATGCAGTATATATAAGTGGAGCAGGTCCTTCAATAATGTGTGTTGTAGATGAAAACAATCAGTATTTTTATGGGAAAATAAAATTTGCTTTGGAAGCATTGGAATTAAAAAATTGGTCAGTTAAAACTTTAGAAATAGATAATATAGGTGCATTTTCTATGTGTTAAATATTTAATTGCATGTTGCTATTCAGATGTTAAAGATAAAGTTTACAATTTTGTAGGAGCTTCGACTCTGCGGAGTCGACCGGGCT
>JAEXNS010000091.1 GCA_023439605.1 Bacillota bacterium
GGAAATGGCTCAAGGTTTTTTAAAGAAACTTTTGATTTAGTAGAAAGTGGGTTTGATTTACTTATAAAAATATGTGGTTTGGCAGTAAATAAAGCATTAAATTGTAAGTTGTTTTCTTTGAAAAGTCTATTCATAATTCTGTAATTTAGATTGTTTATATATAAAATGCCTAACTCACTTTTTAATTTTTTTACGTCCTCAATTATTTCGTGGGTTTTGGTTTCCTTTATATACATATCGTATTTATCGCCACCATAATTATTAATTAACTTTACAAATGCATTTATTGTAAATGAATAATGTTGGGTAGATATATTAAGCTTTTGAGAGGTTAAATTATTATTTATGTACTTGTTTTCTAATAAATCAGATTGTTCAACTATTTGTCTTGCATAGCTCAAAAAGGTTAAACCTTCTGAAGTTATTGTTATACCTTTATTGTTTCTAATGAAAATGTTGATATTTAACTCATCTTCTAAATCTTTTATAGAATTTGAAAGACTAGGTTGAGAGATAAAAAGATGTTTTGCAGCTTCATTTATTGACTTATATTTAGAGAGAGTTACAATATATTTCAACTGTTGAAGTGTCATAAATTTCTCCTTAAAATTCATTACAAATTTAAAAAAAGTTTCTATTCAGCCTCTAAAGGTAAAGTTCGCGGTTTTGCAAGGGGTTTCGACTCTGCGGAGGCGAACGGGCTTTTCGGTCGCCCTAGACCTTCTGTAAAATATATTTGAACTATACATATTGGTTGAATAGTAAAAAAAATGCACTAGATTTATTGTTTAAAAAGTTACAGTAAAAGAAATTGTGCTATTTTGAGTTTGTGCTATTATATTACCACTATGATTATGCACTATACTTTGAGCAATATTCAATCCTAAACCATTTCCGCCTGTGTTTCTGTTTCTAGAATCATCAGTTCTATAAAATCTATCAAATAATCTATTTAGTTGTTCTTTAGAAATATATTCAGTATTGTTTGATACACATAACTTTATTTTATTTTGACTATTTTTAAAAAGTGATACTGTAATCATAGAATTTACAGTGGAGTGTTTTATAGCGTTATCTAAAAGAATGGAAATTAGTTGTTTAATTCTGTCCTCATCACCAAAAAAGTCTATTTTTTTGGTTAAATCCATTTTTAGAGTTTTTCCACTTTCAAATATCATTGGTTCAAAAACAAGACATACACTGGAAATTGTATTTGATAGATCAAACTCGCTCATAACCATTTTAACTTCATTTGAATCTGATTTAGCAATATAAAGCAGCTCATTTACAAGCTTAGACATTCTAAAAGTTTCAGATTTTATGTATGTAAGCCATTTTTCTTGATTTTTAACCGAATCAAAGGGATTTGATAGAATTACATCTGTATTTGTTGATATTACTGTTAATGGAGTTTTAAGTTCATGTGAAGCATCTGCAATAAATTGTTTTTGCTTATTCCATGCATTTTCGACTGGTTTAATTGCCCAGTTAGCTAAGAGAACACTAAAAATAAAAACTATAATTAATCCTATCCCTGCAATTATTATAAATGCAAATAAGAGCCTATTTAAAGTTGAAAGTTCAATGGAGCGGTCTAGAAATATCAAATCAAACCCATTTGTCATAGTGTTTCTAGCCATTTTGTAGCGATAACTAAATTCATCAATTTTAATTTTTCCTGTATCATCTTTATTATTCATTATTTGATTTGCTATTTTAACTATCTCTTCTTTTTCAACTGGTTTATCATCATAATAATTAAATAGTACATCAAAAACTTTTTTATCATTATCTAGTTTAACTAGAATATTTGCTCTTATTGTGTTTCCATCAAACTTTTGAATAGGTTCTTTTGGTTGCTCTTTTTTTGTAGTTATTTTATTTGTTATGTTAGTGGTGATTTCTGACGTTTCAATAGGAGCAACAATTAAAGTTGATTCTATTATATCAGGAGTGGTTAAATCAGTAACTACTGATTTAGTTGGCTCAATAACTGGCACCTGTGTGGCTGATGTAGTTATATTTGGTGGTGGTACTATAATAGCAGGTGTTTGTGTGGGCTGATGTTGATGAATTGGTTCTGTTGGAACGGGGGGAGGAGTAGGTTTAGTTCTTTCCGTTTCCTTTCGTTTTGATTCCGTTTTATTTGTTGGAGTTGTAGGCTTATCTGGTATAGTGGTTAAAATAGGTGGGTTTGTTTCACGTTCAGGGATTTTAATGGTAACTTCAGTTTGAGGTGGTTGTGGTTCATGTGAAGGAAATGGATATTGATAATAATTGTATGTATATGGATTAAAATAAGGATTAAAGTATGGATTAAAATATGGATTATATTGCGGAATATCATCCTGTTTAGGAGGCTCTTGATTTTCACAGTTTTTATTATAATCAAACTCAAAATCATTGACTTCTTCTTTTTTAATATTTTCTTTATTAAATTCAAATATACTTGTTTCCAACACTTCTTCGTTTGGATTGTATTTAATTTGATGAATATTTTGTTCTATTATATCATTACTTAAATTTTTTATTATGTTATTCATTATTTCTTCAGACATTTTTATTTCAGAATTATACATAAGAACAAAAATACCTGATAAAGTACCAAATAAAACAAGAGAAAATATAATCATATTTACTAAAATAAACCTATACTTCAGACGTTTTAACATTTTCACCCACCTCCAATGAGTAGCCGACACCTCTAATGGTTTTTATTATAACTTTTGAGTCAATATGACTTAGTTTTTTTCTTAAAAAGGATATATAAACCTCAACATTATTATATTCTGCATTTGATTCATACCCCCAAACTTTTTCTATAAGTTTTTCTTTACTGATAATAATATTCGAGTTTTTTATTAACATTTCCATAATGCAAAATTCTTTTAATCCAAGTTTTAAGGATTTATTGTTGGAAGAAAGCTCATAGTTCATAAGATTTAGAGAAACATCATTGTATGAAATAGTATTTTCAAAATTTATATTTGAATTTCTTCTAAAAAGTGAACGAATTCTTGCCAAAAGTTCATCCGTGTTAAATGGTTTCGTTAAGTAATCATCTGCACCAATATCTAATCCTGTAATTTTATATGAAACTTCATCTTTTGCAGTTAACAATATAACTGGAACATTTAGCTTGTTAAATCTTATGTTTTTTAAAATTTCAAACCCATTCATTTTAGGTAGCATAACATCTAATATTATTAAATCATATATATTTGACAACGCATTATCTAAGCCAGATATACCATCATAACATGCATCTGCTTGGTATTTATTTTGATTTAAAATATGTACTAAAGCATCTGCAAGTCCAACTTCGTCCTCTATTACTAAAATTCTCATTATAACACTTCCTGTATTTTATTTGGAAATAATTTTATATACATAATTATATTTTAACATAAATTTTTTAATTAAATAATAACAAGAAACATCTTTTTTATGTTTTTTAGTTTAATATTCAGTCGTATGTGAAAAAGTTAGAAATATTTTACCAAAGGTCCAGGGCGAGCGGAAAGCCCGGTCGACTCCGCAGAGTCGAAACTCCTACAAAATCATAAACTTTAGCTTTAGCGGCTAAATAGTAAACTTTTTTAGCTATAATTAATATTATATAAAATTCTTGATAAATCAAAAATATTTATTTTTGCATCTTTATTTAAATCGGCAGTTCTAATTTGAAAATTATCTAAATCAACTTCTTTTAATAAATATTGTTTTAAAAATACATAGTCAATGTATGTGATTTGACTATCGTTGTTTAAGTCACCATTTACATAATCAGTTGATAAAGTAATAATTCTATTCATAGTAGGTAAACTAGCTATAGTATCTTTTGTTGATTTAAATCTTGTTGCTATTTTATATTCTGTGTTTGGTAATAAATTTTCAAATACATTGCTTTCTTGCCATATGTAATTTGAACCTCGACCTGTTTTAATGGAGTATTCTAGAAGATTGTTTTCTTTTAAAATAATATAGTTTGAACCATAGTTTGAAATTTCTAAAAAATCTCTGGGTGTTTTCTTTAAGGTTGGAATTATTAATTGTACAACATTTGAAGAAAAAGAAGAGTCTGTAGCGTTAACTTTTAAATATATTATGTCATTTGAATTAAAACCATGAGTATATAAATCAAAAAAATATAGTTTGCGATTATTTAGAAAGTAATCTATTTTTGCATAATCATCTATAAAATTATAGCGAGAAAACATAGTCCCTTCTGGCAATTCATTTACTAAACATGAATTTAAAAAATCTACAGTTATATCAGGAGGTAATGGTCTTGACGGAATTTCAAATACAAATGGATCTTTTGATTTGTCAAGTGGGAAAATGGTTATGTTCTCTCCTGGAAGATTAGAGATGGAATCATAGGAATTAATTTTATGATTTTCATTTGTAAATATTTCACATAGAGAATCGTCTATAGTAATAATCTCTTTTTGATAATCTATATAAAAATAATTTGATTCACCCAAAGTTCTTATTTTGATATATTTAGGATAAGTTGCAAACGAATTTGACGTTACTCCATACTTGACTTTAATAATATAGTAAGTAGCGGGCAAAAGATTATCTACAGTTATAGTATCTGATAAAAATCTGTTTTTAAAAGATAGTATGTTATCAAAATCAGCAGAATTATTGTTATTAAATAATTCTATTTCATATGAAGAGTTATTAGTTACAGCATCTTTTAAAGTGAAAGTAATACTGGATTCAGATATTTGATTTATGTTAAAATTTTTATCCTGAAGTTCCTCTTTAGACGGAAGAGATATGTGTAAAATGTCACTTGCTGGTTCTTTTTCGTTTGCTGGTATTTGGAAGTATAATTCTGTATCATTTTTTAAATTAAGTTTAAAATATAATTCATCTAATATATTTATTCTTCTTATTTCAGCAGGATTAGAATTTAGCATTTCAAAATTATCACTGAAAACTATTCTAGAACTAATACTGAAAATATTTGAAATAGTTTCATTGTTGTAGTTAATATAATAAGATAAATCAGTTAATTTTTCTCTGTCAGATAAATTTATTTCATATTTTTCATGCTCTAGGGGAGTTATAAAAAGTTTTTGACCTAAGTAAGGTGTAATGCTTTGATTTGAAATAAGTTTATTGTTGTTTATATCAGTAACAACAGTATCACTATCAAAATAAATTGTTTCATCATAGTAGTTAACTATTGCATAATCCCTAAACACTGTTAAGTTGTAAACGGTATCCAATTTTCCTTCTTCACTTATGGATATAGTAAATTTATTATATCCTGTTTTAAGTTTAATTGGTTCACTTGTAACTCCAGAATTTAATAAAATTTCGTTGTTTAAGATGATCTTTCCTGTGCCAATTGGAAATAACGTTATAGAATCTTCTAAAGTTTTTAAATGAAAATATAACTCATTTTTTTCATTTAAATCATGTAAGTCGATATTTTCCTTATTGATAGTTAAGCTTGATAACTTTGAATTTAGTAATTTGTAATGTTTTGAATTGACAGATTTCAGTTCACCATTAATAAATGCAGAGGCTTTTATTAATGTATCTTTTGATATTAAGATGCTATCCTTAAATTTTAGACTATTTAAGTTTGGGTCTGTTCCATCTAGAGTAAAATAAATCTCGTTTGAATTTTCACAACTTAAATTTATAAGTTCATTTTTAGAAACGTACTCATTTTTATTTGAAAATTCTATCTTGTCAATTGAATTTGTAAAAGCTTTTATAGAAACATTTCCAGTATATATTGAAATATCTTGATCAAAATACTCTTTTTCTTCAGAAGTTCTCATTATTTTTAAATTCTTTGTATCTGTCCAGTTTAAACCATTTGAACTAATGAAACTTTCATAGTAATTTGTATTTGAATTTATTTTATTTTTTGACATTCTACCTAAATCTATATTTTGAGTTCTTTCACCTAAAATAACGCAAGCTTCTATTGCAATAGGATAAAGATTTGTTGGATTTGTCAGCTTAACAACAATAGAAAATTTTGAATTTTTTTCGATTTTGACTTTTTTATCAAGATTAATGGTATGATAACCAGCAAAATCTTCGTAACCGCTTTGTTTATGTGCTAGAAAACTGGATGTAGGATTAGATTGATTTTTTAAATTTGTATAAATATAAATTTCATAGCTAGCTTTTCTGTCAGTAGTATAAAATGAAACGGCAGATAAATCTTCGTTGTTTTGTGCTGTAAAGACATTTGCCATATATGATGATTTTCTATTTATATTATCAGCAGATATGGAAGTGTTGAAACCCATATTATCATGTAAATATATATTATCGTAATTGTCATTATTTTCAACAAACAAAACATTTGTGTCAGTTAAAGAAGCATCTTCATATGAAATCCAAAAATAACCGTTTTCGCCCCATTTGTCACCCCAGCTATTTTTTATTAACCATGCACCATTGTTTTGGGGCTGAAATTTAAAATTTTCTTTTTTAAAATTATCGTCCCAGCCAACAATTAAAATTGCGTGGTTAGGGTTTTGTTTTGTTTTTATATAGTAAGAGAAATTTTCATTATTATAATTTTCATCACTATGAAAATAGTTTGCCACTACTGCGTTTTTACCAATAAGTAGAGATTTTATTTCGTTTATTGTAAAATTTAAAATTTCTTCAGAAGGAGAGAGTCGATAATTTGAGTATCCATTTAGGAGATATGATTTTTGAAGATGATATTCGGATTTTTGTTTTAATGATAAGTCTATTTCTTCTTTTGGTGTTTCATATGGTAGCTCATTTTCAAGAACTGGTCCTATCCATTGGGAAAGTGTTGATGTATAGAAAGAAGGATAT
>JAEXNS010000107.1 GCA_023439605.1 Bacillota bacterium
TGAAAGTTCGTGAAAACTAAGGAACCGCCGTGTACGGAACCGTATGCACGGTGGTGTGAGAGGTCGGGGGAATTATTTAATTTTCCCTCCTACTCGATTTTTCAGAAATATTTAATTTGCTTGTAAAACTTAAAGCTAATATACATTGAGCTATATAATATATTGTTATTTCTATGTAATTTATATATTCTGGTGTTGTTTTGTCAAACAAAATAAATAGTAGCATAAAATCACTTGCAAAAAATAAAATGGTCCCTAAGAAAGTTTTAAAAATAAAGCCCTTGTTTTCTTTAAAATAAATTAAAAGTGAAAATGATTTTGATAACATAAATCCAATAATAATAGCATAAAATATTATTATTGGTGCTTTGGATCCTAACTTTATATTTTCATTACTAAAAATAAATATTATAGGTATAGATGAAATTATTAATGATAAAACCATATCTTTAATTGAGACTTTTCTCAATGTTATAAAAGCCGAAGAATAAAATATATGTGTTATTGCAAAACTTATAACACTTAAATAAAAAATTATAGGTGCTACACTTTTAAAAGCCATAAAAACATCGCCCAAAAAAGCAAAAACAAATCCTATTAAAATTAAATTTTTATATTTTTTATTTGTAAACTCTCCTTTTTTTGATGCTGAAAATCCAAGAGCTATAAATAAAAAACTAGAGATTGCTTTAAATATTCTTGTAGCCAAAGATATGGATAAATATTTTGCAATATTTAATCCCAAAACAGATAAAAACATTAAAATTAAAATTATACTCATTGTTACTATCCTTTCAAAAATTTATAATAAAATAATTATATAATAATTTTGAAAAAAAGTCTATACATTCCGAAAAAATTTCCATATATAATTTTTTATCGTAAAAATTTGGTGATTAATTATAACATAATTTCTTGAATTTATATTTTTTCAAAAGTCAAATCATTGACAAACTTTTGAATATATTATATAATTAAAAATGTGTACAATATAGATAAATTGAATTGTACTTACTGGATATTTAAATTAATTATAAATATTAAATTAAATATCATTTCATTATAGAATGGAGAAATTAAAATGTCTGATTTTACAAGAAGATTACCAGTATATTTACTATTAGACACTTCTGGATCTATGGCCGGAGAACCAATTGAAGCTGTAAAACAAGGTGTAAAAGCTTTGTTAATGGAATTGAGAAGTGATCCACAAGCGTTAGAAACGGCTTATTTATCAGTAATTACTTTTGATAGTGTTGCGAGACAAATATGTCCTTTAACTGAATTGATGAATTTTAAAGAACCTGTTATTGCTGCAAATGGAATTACGTCTTTAGGGGCTGCCTTAAGATTATTGTCAGAATGTATAAAAATAGAGGTTCGTAAGTCTAGTTTAGAACATAAAGGCGATTGGAAACCACTGGTTTTTCTTCTTACTGATGGAGTTCCTACAGATGATTGGGAACAAGCTGCAAATCAAATAATGATTGAACAACCTGCAAATATCATAGCTTGTGCTGCTGGTGCACAAGCAGATACAACAGTTTTGAAAAAAATAACAAACAACGTTCTTATGATGAATAACTTGTCAGCAGGAGATTTAGCTCAATTTTTTGCTTGGGTTTCTGGTTCTATAAAGATGTCATCTAAAAGCGTTGATGCAAAGCCAGGTGGGGCAATAGAGTTACCACCTCCTCCACAAGGGTTTGTGATTGTTCCATAAATAAAAACATGGAGGATAAGTAATGAATGAACAAAATTCTTTAAAAGAAGATAAAGATATTAATTTAGGTATTGAACCCAAAACACTTATCTATAAAGATGTTGAACAGAAAAATCAGATAGCTAATAAAAATATTGATAATAGAGAATCATCTAATGATGTTTTAAAACATACTGCATCTATGTGGAAATACAATCCTATTCCAATAGATGAGCCCGAGCCATTTGAAGAGTATATTTCAAAAAAGATTTTATTAGAAAATAACGTTGTTTTTGGTGCTAGGGTTAGAGGGAAAAAACATAAACATGACGGTTCAAATTGCGATGATTGGTTCGAAATAGATAATTTAGGAAATATATCTATTATTGCAGTTGCAGATGGTGCAGGCTCCAAAAAATTTTCACGAATAGGTGCTATGGAATCATGTAAATCATCTGTAAATTACATAAAGGATACTATTAATGAAAAATTAAAAGAAGAAACATTTTTCAAAAATTTGTCTTCAAATATAAAAAGTGAAGAATTTGTATCATCATGTTCTATTTTAGCAAATATAATTCAAAATGCAGTTATAGTTGCTTATGAAGCAGTAGAAAAGGCATTTGAAGAGAGAAAAGCAAAATATGATTATTTAAAACTCATTGATAGAGATATGCAATTCAAGGATTTTTCTGGTACACTTTTGTTGGCTATTATTATTCCTGTATTTGTATATGAAAAAGAAGAAAAATTAATAGTTTCTTTCCAAATAGGCGATGGGATGATAGTGGCAATAAACAAAGATGCTAATTACGAAAGTTGTATAAATGTTTTGGGAAATATTGATTCAGGAGAATTTTCAGGGGAAACTGACTTTTTAACTTCAGAAAAAATGAAGAAAAAAGAAGTTTTAATGAATAAAACAAAAATATTAAGAAAACCAATTTCAGAAATATTTATTATGACAGATGGTGTAGCAGATGATTATTTCCCTAGTTTACCACAAGCCTTAAGATTGTATATGGATTTAGTTGTGAATAATCTTATTGAAATAGATAGTGATGAAGAACTCGAAAAAGATATGGCTCAAAATATACCAGAACCATTATATTATCCTTGGGTTAATAATAAAAATGAAAGCATACCAATTCAATATACAAACAAAATAATGGAAAAATTAAAAACATCAATAGAAAATGTTTGGAATAAAAAATCTATTTTAAAATTTGCATCATTTGCTTTAAAGGATTCTATAAAAGATAAAGATATTGAAAATAGGTTGATAAAATGGCTTGATAATTATACAGAGCGAGGTTCTTTTGATGATAGGACATTGGTTATATATACAAATAAAAGCAATGGGGTAATTGTTGATGGACAAAGTAGCTAAGGCATTATTG
>JAEXNS010000164.1 GCA_023439605.1 Bacillota bacterium
TTTTTCAAGAAGATCAAAATTTTCATGTGTTCCATCTATGAACAATACTCTATATTTTAGCTCGCCTATTTTTTTTAAAATATTTTGTTCACTTTTCGTACCCTCCCATATAAATCCGAAATCTCCACATATAATCAAAATGTCATCTTTTTTTAACTTTCTCATAATAGCATGTTTAAACCTTGAAAAATCACCATGAATATCTCCAGTTACGTATATCATAAATATCCCTCCAAATATTAATATTTTTTTAATATTTACTTCATAATATTATTCGTGCAAAATTTGTATTTTTCAATTAAACTAATGAAAAATTAAAAATTTTGTGAAAAACTTTTTAATATTATATAATTTAATGTGCATTATTTATATTTTATCATATATTTGTATTCACGTAAATATTTATTTATAAAAATTTAAATTTTTTTTTTTAAAAAGCTTTAATTTGTATAATTTTTTTGTTATAATATATATATGCGATTTATAAAACCAAAAACAAATTTTGTAAAAAGATTTTGGTTTTATATTTAAAAATACTAATAATTAAACTTGTTGTTTAGATATATTTAACAACAAGAATTTTATAAAAAAATAATATAATAAATTTATTATATACTTTATTTGGAGGGTTAAAAATGAAAAAACTAGCAATTTTTACAGTTATTTTATCTTTATTTGTATACATATTCCCAACTCAAAATGTATCTTCTATAACTTTTTCACCCAGTTTTAACATAAATAGCGATTCAGCTTTACTATACAGCTTAGATACAAAAAGCATTTTATATGAAAAAAATTATACCAAACAGTATTTTCCTGCTCAATTATCACAAATAATGACTGCTGTAATTTGTTTGGAAAACATTACAGACTTAACACAAAGAGTTTCATGTCCTGAAGAAGCTTTTAGTGATTTTCCTGCATATAGAGAAGCTTACCCTGATAATGATATCCCTACTTCTGGTTTTCAGGTTTCTGAAGAACTTTCATACAATGACCTACTACATGCTATGATGCTAGGCTCATCTTCTGAAGCTGCAAATACGATAGCATTTCACATTGGCGGTGGTAGTATACAAAATTTCGTAAATCTAATGAATGAAAAGGCAAAAGAGTTAGGTGCCACTGATACAAACTTTGTAAATCCTTCTGGTTTATTTGCAGATGGGCAACTTTCAACTGCTAATGATTTACTTAAAATAACTACATACGCTTTTTCTCTACCAGCATTTGAGAAAATCTCTACAATAGAATACTATGAAGTTCCCCCATCAAATTTAAGAACACAGATTACAAAAATAAATCATTCAAATGTTATGATGTCAAAACAAAGTGATTACTATGACCCATATATAAAAGGTCTAAAAACAGGTAATTCTATACAGTCAGGCAGATGTTTAATAACAAAATCCTCAAAAAACGGTGTCAATTACTTACTTATAACCCTCAACTCTCCTATAAGTTATTCGGATGGTTCAAATTGGTTTTCTCATTTAGAAGATGCCAAGCTTTTATTTGCTTGGGCTTTTGAGCAAATTGTTTACACAACTATTCTTAACAACTCCTCTGAAACTACAAAGTTATTTGTTGAAAATGCCAAAGACACAGATTATGTTTTATTAAAGCCTAAGGATGAATTTAAGTCACTATGGTTAAAAGCTGAATCCTTATCAAGTATTGATTTTTCAGACTACAATTTATATCAAAATGTAGAAGCACCTATTTATAAAGGACAAAAATTAGGTACATTAAATTTAAAATATTCTGGTCAAACTATTTTTACAACAGATTTAATAGCAACATCTGATATTGAGTTATCTGTTCCCAAATATGCTTTTTATATAACTCTAAATTATCTAAAATCAGGATATGTTAAAAAAGCTTTAATTGCTGGTGTGTTTTTCAATTTAATTTATATAGCTATCTTTGTTTATATAACTAGAAAAAGAGAATTAAAGAAAAAGATTTCTTCAAAGTATAATAAGCCTTATAATAATAATCAAACTTAAATACATAAAAATTAATTGCTTAAATTTTACGTTAAAAATCGATCTAGTTTTTACTAGACCGATTTTTTTAAAATTAACACTGCATTACTACTTAAAAACTGATTTTGTGCACAATATAATGAACTATAAATTTTTTTAGCAAAAAAAAATAAGACAAATACTCTTTTTTGAGATATAATTTATTTGATAAGTCAAATAAATTATATCTCAAAATGAGAACTGCCTTATTAAACAACATAGCCTTTTAATAAAAATAATAACAAAATAAGAAACCCATTTTCAATGATAAATTTATTTTATACAAATAGATTTAAATATCAATATCGACTTTGTTCTATATTTAATCATTATTTTTAATAAATAAAATTAAGCAATAAAATTTGATAATAATTTTATTTTTTCCATATCTCCATCATATGCTATTTTCCCTTTGTCAATGGCATCTTCAATTGATAAAGAGCCTGTAATAACTTTTTCAAGGTTTGTTTTAGTTACACTTATAGCACCATCTTTATCATTATACTCATATGGTTGAACTGATAGATTTCCATTTAAAACTTCAACATAAAAAACTCCTTCGATTTTTCCAGTTAAGTTAAATTGAATTGCATATTTTTCAGGGAAAGTACTCAAGTCCGCTTTAGAAAATTTAGATTTTACTTTTTCAACAACATTATTAATTTGTTCAGTCACAATAATGCACTACCTTTCCAAAAATTATTTTTTATATAAATAATATTATATTTTATTTTATATTTTTTCTCTTATGCAATATTTAAATCTATTTTTGTATATTATATATAATAACATTTTAAATCTTAAAAAGCAATACTTAACATTTATTTTTTTATGTTTTAACAAAAAACAATATATTTATATTACCTATTATGTATAAAAGTAATTATAATTTATTTTTAAAATACCTTTTAAGTTTATATTATTATTTTATATAAAAGAAAAAATATAATCACATATTATATTATCGACATAAAAATTTTATTTTCAATACATTTATATTAAATTTTTGAAAATAATGCAGCTTATATTATTTTTAAATTTCAAAACATAAAAACATCTTTTACTCATCATTATTC
>JAEXNS010000310.1 GCA_023439605.1 Bacillota bacterium
CACCTATTGAAGAAAAATGTCCTAAGTGTGGAGCATCTTTATTTAAAAAAGGTGGGAGAACAGGTATGATTTTATGTGAAAAACCTGAATGTGGATATGAACGTAAATTATAATTTTGGAGGAAATAGATGTTTGTAACAGTTGTTGGAGCAGGTTTAGCTGGATGTGAGGCAGCATGGCAAATTGCAAACGCCGGTATTAAAGTTAGATTATATGAGATGAAACCTCAAAAATATACACCTGCACATAAGTATAAAGGTTTTGCTGAACTCGTATGTTCAAATTCATTAAAAGCTGCTAGAATAGATTCTGCTGCTGGATTGTTAAAAGAAGAAATGAGATTATTAGGTTCTTTATTGGTTCCATGTGCACATGAGAACTCAGTGGAAGCTGGGGGAGCTTTGGCAGTTGATAGAGAAAAGTTTTCTGATGCTGTTACTGAGAAAATTTATGAACATGAAAATATTGAAGTGATAAATGAAGAACTAAATAATATACCAGACGGTAAGGTTATTATTGCAACTGGACCGTTAACATCAGATGATTTTGCTAAAGACATTTCAAAAATCACAGGTGAATATTTGAGTTTTTTTGATGCAGCAGCTCCAATTGTAACTTTTGAAAGTTTAAATAAAGATATGGTTTTTTTTGCTTCAAGATATGATAAAGGTGATGCAGATTACGTAAACTGTCCTATGAACAAAGAAGAGTATTTAAATTTTTATAATGCTTTATTAACTGCTGAAACTGCACAATTAAAGGAATTTGAAAAAAACTCCTTTAAAGTTTATGAAGGATGTATGCCAATAGAAATTTTAGCCAAAAGAGGCGAGGATACAATGCGTTTTGGACCTTTAAAACCAGTTGGACTTATAGATAAAAGAACTGGGAAAAGACCATATGCAGTTGTACAACTTAGAAAAGAAAATAGAGAGGGAACACTTTATAATTTAGTAGGCTTTCAAACTAATTTAAAATTTGCTGAACAAAAAAGAGTTTTTTCTATGATTACAGGTTTAGAAAATTGTGAAATAGTTAGATATGGTGTTATGCATCGTAATTCATTTATTAACAGTCCTATAGTTTTAAATCATTCTTTTCAAATGAAGAATAATGCAAATATTTATTTTGCTGGACAAATCACAGGTGTAGAAGGATATATGGAGTCTGCAGCTAGTGGTATTTTGGCAGGAATCAATATGGTTAGAAAGTTAAATAACAAGGATGCTTTGAAATTACCTTTAACAACAATGATGGGTGCATTGAGTAGATATATAAGTGATGAATATAACAAAGATAAATTTCAACCTATGGGTTCAAATATGGGTATTTTACCAGAATTAGGTGAAAGAATAAAAGATAAAAAACTTAAATATCAAGCATATGCAAATAGAGCTATTGCAGATTTAAAAGAATATTTGGATAAAATGATGTGAAATTTAAATTACTATTTAGCCATATGTATAAGTAAGAGATCTTTTACCGAATGCCTAATGCGATTGGAAAAATTTAGATCAAATTTTACAAAATTGTAAAATTTACTTTTAGTGGCTGAATAGCAATAAATTTAATATTTTAAATTACAGATTTTATTTGTAATTTATTCTAGTATATTTAAGAACTAAATTTTTTATGAAAAGGTTTTTAATATTTTACTTGAAAAGTATTTTTAGTAGAAAAGAGATGTTTTAATTGAAGATAATAGTAGATGCTTTTGGCGGAGATAATGCACCACTTGCAGTTATTAAAGGCAGTGCTATGGCAGTTGAAAAATTAAATGTAAATATAGTTTTATGTGGTGACGAGAAGAAAATAAAGTCATTGGCTTCGGATAACAATATTAGTTTAAATAATATAGATATTATTCATTCTGATACAGTTATTGATATTCATGAAGAACCAACAGAAATTATAAAGTCCAAAAAAAATTGTTCAATGGCTACTGGACTTCAAGCTTTGGCTGAAGGAAAAGGTGATGCTTTTTTGAGTGCTGGAAGTACAGGTGCACTCACAGTTGGAGCTACATTTATAACTAAAAGGCTTAAGGGAATTAAAAGGGCTACTTTGGCACCAATTTTACCGGCTAAAAATGGGTATATTCTTCTTGTGGATGGTGGAGCAAATGTTGATTGCAGGGCTGAAATGATTGTTCAGTTTGCAGTTATGGGATCAGCTTATATGGAAAAAGTAATGGGAATTGCTAATCCTAGAGTTGGCTTAGTAAATGTAGGTTCTGAAGAAACTAAAGGTCGTGAAATGGAAATAGAAGCGTATAAGCAATTGTCTCAATCACCAATAAATTTTATTGGTAATGTTGAAGCTAGAGATATTCCTAAGTCAGTATGTGATGTTATTGTAACAGATGGATTTACAGGTAACATAATTTTAAAATTGTATGAGGGTATGGGTTCATTCTTTGCAGGATTTTTAAAAGAAATGCTCACAAAAGGAATTGTTTCAAAAATTGCTTCATTATTACTTTTAAAAAAGATTAAAGTTTTCAAGAAAAAATTTGACTATTCAGAAGTTGGTGGAGCAGTATTAATGGGGATTTCAAAGCCTGTTATAAAGGCACATGGAAGTTCAGATGAGAAGGCTTTTTTCAATGCAATTAGACAGGCGAAAAATTGTGTTGAAGGTGGAGTAACTGAACAAATAACCAAACATCTTCAAAGTATAAAAAATTCGGAGGTAGAGTAATGAAAAAATTAGAAGAAGTAATTGAATATTCTTTTAAAAATAAATCTTTACTTACTGAAGCACTATCACATTCTTCTTTTGCAAATGAAAACAAAAAAGGAAGAAATAGTAATGAAAGATTAGAGTTTTTAGGGGATAGCGTTTTATCAATAGTTGTTTCACAGTATTTATTTGAACATTTTACTCATTTACCAGAAGGTGAATTGACTAAGATAAGAGCATCTTTGGTTTGTGAAAAATCATTATATAGTTTTGCAAAGTTGATTGATTTGGGTAAGTTTTTGTTGCTTGGAAAAGGTGAAGAGAATACTGGGGGGCGTGAAAGACCTTCTATTTTGGCAGATGCTTTTGAGGCACTAATTGCAGCTATTTATCTTGATAGCGATTTAGAAGCTTCGAAGAATTTTATTTTAAAATTTATACCTAAAGATATAGATAAAAACAAAACTCCAGGATTTAATGATTATAAGACTATTTTACAGGAAGTAATACAGCAAAATCCAGAGGAAAAAGTAGAATACGTTATTGTTGAACAAAGTGGTCCTGATCATAATAAAGCTTTTAAAGTTCAAGTGTGTTTAAATTCTAACGTTATTGGAACTGGAAATGGAAGAAGTAAAAAAGAAGCAGAGCAAAAAGCTGCAAAAGAAGCATTGGAATTGATGGGATATGAAACATAATAATATATCAATCTTTATACCTCACTATGGCTGTCCAAATATGTGCAGTTTTTGTGATCAAAAAAGCATAAGCGGAAAACAAAATAGTGTAGATATATTGGAAATAGATGAAACTTGCAGTAATGCGTTTAATTACATAAACGACAAATCAAATACGGAAATAGCTTTTTTTGGTGGTAGTTTTACTGCTATTGATGAAGATTATATGATTTTACTTCTTGAAACTGTTCAAAAATATTTAGGTGAAAATAAATTTAAAGGTATAAGAATTTCTACAAGGCCAGATTGTATAAATGAGAATATATTAGATATTTTAAAAAAATATCAAGTTACATCAATAGAACTTGGTGCACAAAGTATGGTTGACGAAGTCTTAATATCAAATGACAGAGGCCATAGTGCAGAAGATGTAGAAAAATCTGCTTTGTTGATAAAATCTTATGGTTTTGAATTAGGTTTACAAATGATGGTTGGTTTGTATAAAAGTAAAATAGAATACGAATATGAAACAATGAATAAAATTATTGGTCTTAAACCCTCCACAGTTAGGATATACCCAATAGTTGTATTGAAAAATACTAAATTAGAAACTTTATATCTTAGTGGAGAATATAATTTGTTTGAATTTGATAATGTTGTGAGTTTATGTGCAAATATGTTAAAAAATTTTCATGAAAATAACATTAAGGTTATTCGTTGTGGTATACATGCATCTGATTTAGTAAGTTCAGATTCAATAGCTGGATTTTATCACCCAGCATTTAGAGAAATAGTTGAGTCGAAAATTTATCAAAATGAAATAGATAAAAGAATAAAAATATTATTAGAAGAAAAAAAAGATATAGACCAAATAAAAATTTTTGTTTCGAAAAATTGTATAAGTAAGGCAATTGGGCATAAAAAATCAAATGTTGAATATTTTAGTAAGTTTAAAATAGGAAATATTTCATTTAAAGAAGATGAAACTTTAGAATTATTTAAATGTAAATTAGAGGTTTGATATAATGTATTTAAAGTCATTGGAGTTACAAGGGTTTAAGTCTTTTCCGGAAAAAGTCAAGTTAACTTTTGACAAAGGTATGACAGGTGTTGTAGGC
>JAEXNS010000344.1 GCA_023439605.1 Bacillota bacterium
AGAGATATTTTACCGAAGGTCCAGGGCGACCGGAAAGCCCGGTCGACTCCGCAGAGTCGAAACCCTTGCAAAACCGTAGTTAATTGCTGAATATTAACAATCAAATTGCTGAGGCAATTTATGAGGCTCTGCCTCAAACTCTGCTTCTTTTTCTATCGCAAAAAGAAGCAAAAAAGCTCTTGAAGCATAAGGGTTTCGCTTTCTGCGGAAAGCGACCAATGGCGTTGCCCTTTGGAAACCTACGATTTTTTGAAAAAAATCGAGTAAAACTTTTGATTTTTTATTACTATTAAATCATAATTTATATGGTAGAGATATTTTACCGAAGGTCCAGGGCGACCGGAAAGCCCGGTCGACTCCGCAGAGTCGAAACCCTTGCAAAACCGTCAACATATAGCTGAATAGTAACATTTTTTATAACCCATTTTTAATATAAGGAGAGTTTTATGGAAAATATTTTAGAATTAAAAAATATAAATAAAATATACGGAAAAGCAGTCCAGACACAAGTATTGTTTGATATAAACTTAAGCTTTGAAAAAGGCTCTTTTAATTCAATAATAGGTCAGTCCGGTAGCGGTAAAAGCACACTTTTAAACATAATAGGTACGTTAGACACACCTACTTCCGGAGAAGTAATAATAGATAAAATAAACACTAAAGATGTTTCAAGAAATAAGCTTTCAGAACTAAGAAACGAAAAAATAGGCTTTGTTTTTCAGTTCCATTATTTATTGCCTGAATTTACTGCCCTTGAAAATGTATTGATGCCATATAGAATAAAAAATGGTTCTGTTTCAAAAGAAATTACGGAAAAGGCAAAAGAATATTTAAGCATGGTAGGTTTAGAAAAAGTTATAAATAACAACGCAGCAAAAATGTCCGGTGGTCAACAACAAAGAACAGCAATAGCACGTGCTTTGATAAATTCCCCTGATATTATACTTGCTGACGAACCTACTGGAAACTTGGATTCTGACTCTACAGAAATTATTTACAACATTTTAAGAGATATAAATCAAAAAATAAAAACAACTTTTATAATAATAACTCATGACAAAAGAATAGCAGAAAAAGCCGATAGAATAGTAGAGATTTTAGATGGTAAAATAAACTTAGATTTAAAGAAGGGCTTTTAATGAAAATAGGATATGCTTGTATGACAATAGGCTTGGAAACATCATTAAAATCATGTATTTTAAAAAATGCCACACCCGATGTATTATCCGAAATAATAGCCAATAATCTAATTCATTTAAAGAATTCTATCCTTTATAATATTGAAAATAACATTAAACTTTTTAGAATAAGTTCTGACATTATCCCTTTTGCTTCACATCCTGTAAACACTTTAAATTGGAAAACAATATATAAAGACGAACTTTTTTCTATAGGTACACTTATAAAAAAATCAAATATGCGTGTATCTATGCACCCGGGACAATACACCATAATCAACTCCCCAACAGCAGAAGTTGTAGAAAAATCAATTTTAGAGCTACAGTACCATGCCGATTTTTTAGATGCTTTAAATTTGGATAGTACACACAAAATAATTATTCATATAGGTGGGGTTTATGGTGAAAAATCAAATGCAATATCAAGGTTTTGTGAGACATATAATGCATTAAACGAAAACATAAAAAAACGTCTAATTATAGAAAATGACGATAAATTCTATAATATAAATGATGTACTATTTATATCCGAAAGGCTGAATATCCCCGTTGTTTATGATAATTTACATCATAAAATAAATCATGAGGAGTATAAATCAGACAGTTATTGGATAGACATTTGCAACAAAACATGGTCTACGGAAGATGGAAATCAGAAAATTCACTATTCACAGCAAAATCCCTTAAAGAAAAAAGGTTCACATTCAAAAACTATTTATATAGATAAATTTATTGATTTTTATAACGCCATCTCAAATCCCAATATTGATATCATGCTTGAAGTCAAAGAAAAAAACATATCTGCAATAAAATGTATAAACATAACAACAAAAACAAAAAAAATAAATGATTTAGAATTAGAATGGGAAAGATATAAGTATCTAATACTTTCTAAATCACATAAAGATTATTTGGCTATAAGACAATTGCTAAAAAATAAAGCTAAATATCCTGCCATAGAATTTTATAAAATTGTAGAAGATTCTTGTTTATTACTTGAAAGTAAGCAAGATGAGATAAATGCCGCACTTCATATATGGGGATACTTTAAAAAATACGCAGATGAAAAAGAGAAAAAATCTTTTTTCAAACTTATTGATGAGTATGAGGACGATAAAAAAAAGATCGAGTATGTAAAAAAGAATTTATACAAACTCGCAATCAAATATAATATTTCCTATCTTAAAAAATCTTATTACTTTTACGTTTATACTAATATGAAATAGGATTGGTGAATAACCCCAAACCTTTATATTAGGGTAGAAATGTTTTGCCGAAGGTCCAGGGCGACCGGAAAGCCCGGTCGACTCCGCAGAGTCGAAATCCTTGCCAAACGAAACCTTTACCTTTAATGTCTGAATAACAAT
>JAEXNS010000346.1 GCA_023439605.1 Bacillota bacterium
CAAGGGTTTCGACTCTGCGGAGTCGACCGGGCTTTCCGGTCGCCCTGGACCTTCGGTAAAACATCTCCACCCTATACATATGGCTGAATAGTAACTTGTTCGTTTTTTAATCACTATAAGTTCTAAAAGGGAAAGCGGGGAGTCCTATATTATTATAAAGGGTTATTTCAGGGTAATAATTATACCATAAATATCGTGCGTATTTAGGATTTTCAACATCTTTTGACGAAAGTCTTATTTTATCACCTTTGGCAATAGCTTGTGCAGGAAAAAATATTTTGTCTTGACCTGCTATTTCAAAACCCTTAATAAATTCGCCTTTTATTAAAAAACCATTTTCTGCATAGTTGAAGGTTATTTCTATATAATTATTATGTATTTTGTGACTTCTATACATTGGTCCATTTTCATCTATATCATATTTATACGCAAGATATAATGCTTGTGAGGCCAGTCTTTCGCCAACAGGTTTTTTATTAACAGGATGTATGTTGTTTAATTCTCCTAAATCAATAGCGTTTGCAATACCAACATTATATTCTTTTAAATAAGTTTTAAGTTGTGCTTCACGAATTAAGCACCAGTGTTTAAAATCTTGTTGATTTTCTTCCATGTACATAGGTAATTGAACAAAAATAAAAGATAGATTATCATCCTTCCATTCTTTTCTCCATGATTTTATTAAGCTTGTCAATAATTCTTGATAAAGGTGTGGATTTTGATCGTCACCTTCTCCTTGATAATAAATAAATCCCTGTATTGTATAAGGGCACACTCTTTTAAGCATCGTTTCATATAAACCACATGGCCTAAATGGTGACTTAAAACCCATAGGAGGGCACCAAGGCTCATCACCTATGATACTAACTATTTCATTATAGCTAATCAATGGATTTTTAAATTTAAGTTCGTTACATTTTTTATCCCAGTTCATTTTTCGCTCGTTATGTAAATTTAATTCGTTTAAATATTCATCTTCTGTTTTTGAATTTAAAATATTATTATAATCTTCTAAATAATATTTAAGTTTACTATTATTTAATGTTTTGTTATCAACCCATACAGAAGCAGATGTTCCTCCATATGTACAACCAATAATTGCAATAGTTATGTTTAGTTTTTCAGCAAGTTTTTTTGCAAAATAATATGCAACTGCTGACCAACGCCATGTATATTCAGATGTTGAGTCTTCCCAAATACTTTGATTCTCTATATTTTCATAATCATTTTCAAAATATGTTATTTTGGGTGTATAGTAATATCTTATATTTGGATTTATATTTTTTAATTCTTCTTTTCCGTTTAATGAATTTATTAATTCCATATCCATATTTGATTGGCCACCTGCAAACCAAACTTCACCTATCATTACATTTGATAAATTTATATCTGTAGTTTCGTCTGTTATACTGAGGATGTATGGTCCTCCTTCAGACATTTTATTTAGATGCAAAATCCAATTCCCATCTTTATCTACTTTTGTAGTAGATAAATTATCATTGATTCTAGCTGTAATTTTACTGTTAGAAGTACCAGTACCCCATATTGATATTTTTTTGTTCCTTTGTAAAACCATATTGTCTTTAAATATAGCAGCAATCTTAAAAGTAACCATTTTCATCCTCCTTTAAATATTTTTAATAAGTTAATTATATATATTTATTCTATATTTGTCAATTAAGAAAATAGGATTTAATTCACATATTATGTAAATTAAATTTGGCTTTTTTTCTTGACTTGAAGTCTATAATAACGTATAATATAAATTGGTGTTATGTAAAATATCATATTTATTATAAAAGGAGTATGATTGTTAAATTGAAAATTACTATAAAAAATTTGGAGACAAATTTTATTGTAAAGGGTAATGGCGAAAATATAGTTTTATTGCATGGATGGGGGTCAAATATAGGTTTATTTGAAAAAATGATAGAACATTTATCAAAGTATTGTAGGGTTTACGCCTTGGATATGCCTGGTTTTGGGGGTACAGACGAACCACAAAATCCTTGGTGTTTAGATGATTATGTGGATTTTGTTATTGAGTTTATCAAATCACAAAATATTGATAATACTGTTTTATTAGGCCATTCATTTGGTGGAAGAGTTATTATAAAAATGTCAAATATTAAATCTTTACCTTTTAAAGTATCAAAAATAATTTTAGTGGATAGTGCAGGAATTTTGCCTAAAAAAACTTTAAAAAAGAAATTGAAGCAAAGAATTTACAAATTAACCCGATGGGCTTTAAATTTGTCATTTGTTAAGAAGGCTTTTCCAGAAGCTATTGAAGAATTAAGAAAGAAAAATGGTTCAGCAGACTATAATGCTGCTTCACCAATAATGAGACAAGTTTTAGTAAAGGTTGTAAATGAGGATTTAGAGCCACTTTTAAGTAATATACAACAAGAAACTTTACTTATATGGGGAGATAAAGATACTGCAACTCCTTTATCTGATGGACAGAAAATGGAGAAGCTAATAAAGAATTCGGGTCTTGTTACAGTAAAAGGTGCGGGACACTATTCGTATTTAGAACAATTTGGCTTAGTTCATAGGGTTTTAGATGTTTTTCTTAATAATAAGTAATGATATAAAAATTTAAAAATAAAAAACTTTTACAGGAAGGTTTACTATGGAATTTATTTTTTTTCTGATGTTTGTTTTTTCATCTATTTTAGCTTTAGGACTTGTTCTTATAAATCAAGTACATATGTTTCAGCTCAACTCCTATAAACCAAATGTTCATTTTGATTGGATAAAAAAAAATAAAAACACGTTAATTATTAAGCTTATACCACTACTTCTTACAATACCATTTGTAGGATTTTTATCCGAAATAGGTTACGTTTTATCTGCTCTACTATATCTTTTTGTAGCATATATCAACAAACCTAAAAAAGCGAAAAAGGCTTTGGTATACACGCCAAGAGTAAAAAGAATGATAACTACTTTTGGAATACTGACTTTTTTAAACTTAGTTTCTGTATATTTTAACATGGATTTAAAAATATTATCCTCTTTGCAGATGGTTTTATTTATTGCTTTTGCACCATTTATTTTATTACTTTCTAATCTTATTAATAAACCAATAGAAAGTTATATTAACAAATGGTATATTAATGATGCAAAAAAGATGTTAAAATCATGCCCGAATTTAATTAAAATAGGTATAACAGGAAGTTATGGCAAAACTAGTGTTAAATTCTATTTAAATAAATTATTATCTGCTAAATATAATGTACTTATGACTCCTGAAAGTTTTAATACACCTTTGGGTGTTGTAAAAACAATAAGAACGTCATTGAAAGCTACTCATGAAATTTTTATATGTGAAATGGGTGCTAAAAATATTAATGATATAAAAGAGATATGCGATATTGTTCATCCTCAGCATGGTGTAATAACATCTATAGGACCTCAACATTTAGAAAGCTTCAAGACAGTTGAAAATGTTGTTAAAACAAAGTTTGAACTTGCAGATGCTATTGATAAAAATGGTATGGTTTTTCTTAACTATGATAATGATTATATCTTCAATAAGAAAATTGATAAGAATGTTGTTAGTTATGGAATAGAAGAAGATAGAAAAAATCAATATAGAGCATATGATATTAAGGTTTCTATAAATGGTTCAACTTTTAAAATCAAAGATGAAGAAGGAAAAGAATTTGAATTTAATACTAAACTTATAGGCAAACATAATGTTTGCAATATAGTTGGTGCTATAGCTGTAGCACATAAGTTAGGTGTATCTATGGAGCAGTTAATTATTCAAGTAAAAAGACTTGAAAGCGTTCCACATAGATTACAACTTATAAAAGGTGGAAACTCAATCATTATAGATGATGCCTATAATTCAAATCCAAGTGGGACAAAGGCTGCACTTGAAACATTAGGTTCTTTTGAAGCATATAAAGTTATGATTACACCAGGAATGATAGAGTTAGGTAGTAAGCAGTATGAATGTAATTTTGAATTTGGTAAAAATGCTGCTAGTGTTTGTGATTATGTTGCTTTGGTTGGAAAAAATCAAACAAAGCCTATTTATGATGGTTTAAAATCAGAAAATTATGATGAAAATAAAATTTTCGTAGCTTCT
>JAEXNS010000059.1 GCA_023439605.1 Bacillota bacterium
CCTTTAGAGTGTGCCCATGCTGGGCACACCAAAAAAATAAACATAGCTAAGCTATGTTTATTTTTTTTATCCTATAAATTCTTTAATTAGAGAATCATGTGGAATAAAATCACGCTCTAGTGTAGAAATTTCATCAAATAAAACTAAAATTTCTTCATGTGATTTATGAAATTTTTCTTTCTTTAAATCATCAAAAAGTATTTTTTTATATACTGGAACTTCATAAGCTAAAAATGTATCTATATCTATATGAGACTTGTATTTAAAAGGTAATATATACAGTTCTTCACCTCTCATAACACTTTTATACATTTTAAAAACATCATGCAAACTTCTTCCTCTAAATAATTTATCACGTATAAGTCTTCTCATAAGTCTAATTTTCTCTGGATGTAATATTCTTTCATCTGAAGTCATTATTCTTGTCCTTACACTAACATAAACACAAGTTGTAAAGTCATCTAAACTTCCTGTTACAAGTGGGTTTAAAGCATGAATACCTTCAAAAATAACTATATCATCTTCTTCTCTCTCTAACGATATAGAATCCTTATATGATTGATTTATAAAATCAAAAACTGGTATATCCACTTTCTGACAATTAATTATTTTTTCCATTTGGCTTTGAAACAAAGAAATATCCAATCTATGAGGAGATTCAAAATCTATATTCCCTTCATCGTCTAAAGGTACATCTTTCCCTTCAAAATCATGACTTGGAATAAAATAATTATCCATAGATATAATATGTGATTTATACCCTTGTTTTTTTAATTCATCACTTATTTTATGTGCTGTTGTTGTCTTGCCTGAACCAGATGGTCCTGATAATAAAACAATTGGTTTCGTTTTGTGTTTTTCTATTATTTTTTTTGTTGCTTCTTTTATTTGATCAATATAAATTTGATCTGCTTCTTGAATAAACCTCTCTATATTTTCTACTATTTTGCCATTTAAATCATTGACTTTAATGTGAGTCATAAACATTCCTCCTGTCTTTTAAAAAAATAAATATAAACTCTTAATATTATAATCGACAGTTTTTTTTATTTCTATATACAAAATAGTAAAAAAACATAAAAAATTACGAAATTATTTTTCATTATTAAACGAATTGCCTATATTGTGTTTTAATATAGGCAATAAAAAACTAGTTGAATCTACTTGATTGATCTTTTATCATAGTCCATACATAACGTAACATCCAAACATCATAACTTGTTATTGTTGGAGAATTTCCCGCCCACATGATTGTTTTCTCTGGAAAGCCGGATGGAGGCCTTTCATCTTCTCCATAAAAATCAGTAAGACCAAAACCATGGCCCATTTCATGCTCTATAATAGTAGAAATCTCATTATTTAAGCTATTTAATATATAAACATCCGAAACACGTTGCCCCCAATCTCCTCCTGCTCCTCCACCAAAGGAAGATGTTCCCCATAAGTACATATCAAAACGATTTTCATAACCGTTTGGATAAACATATGATTTATTCATAAAATTTTCAAATCTTGATATTGCATTTGGTGCGTAAGGCAAAAGTTTAGGTATTGCAGAATTTTCTATATTTAAACCGTCTTCTACAGTTTCAGTATATATTTTTTCATAATCTTGCTTATCTATAATCTGATTTTTATCTGCAACCGCCCAACCTACTACTTTAACTTTTATATCTTCATACTTCCATCCATCATAATTAACAAGATGTTTCGTCCAGTTATTCACTTGTCTATTTAACATTTTTTCCATATCTTTTCTTTGCTGTAATGTTAATGACAATGAGGATTGCCACCTTACAACATAGTTTAAGGTTCCTTTTCCAGCATAAATCTGATCAAAAATTAAATTTAATCTATCGGTTGATCTTTCTCTTACTACCCTATTATTCCAAATCCATTCTAAAGATTCTTTATATTCTAATGGAATATCATTTAGTGTAATTTGATTTGAACCTTCAACAAAATCAACATTATCTCCCATTAAATATTGCTTCATTAATGCTAAATCTGCAACATCTACATTTCCATCACCAGTTACATCTGCAGCATTTAAATTAATAACTGAATTATCAACCGCTCCTATCAAGTACTGCCCTAATGATACTAAATCAGAATTATCAATTTTACCATCTTCATTTATATCTCCTACAATATTTTCAGCATTTGACAAAAGAAAACCCATATTACTAGCTAAAACTAATGATATTAAAGCACTAAATATTTTTTTTATTTTATGATTGTTCATAACATACTCCTTATATTTAGATTATTTCCCTAGTTTAATATTGTCTCCCATTAAATATTGTTTCATCAATGCCAAATCTGCAACATCTACATTTCCATCACCTGATACATCTGCAAGATTATAAGCCTCTTCTGATAATTTTAATTCTCCTATTAAGTATTGACTTAAAGATACTAAATCAGAATTATTTACTTTTGTATCACCTGTAATATCTCCATACACTAAATCTGAAATCAAATTAGAAGTTGTTGTTTGTTCTGTTATAGATAATTTTGTAGTAGTAGTTGTTATTATTGGAGTTGTACTATCCGTTGTTTCAATTTCCTTTGGTTTTACTGCAACTACATAATTTACTGCACCAGTTCCACCATTGTTTCCTAAAACTATTGTATTTCCTGCATTAAATTCTTTATAATATATAGCTAACGTTACTGGATTTGTCTCGTTATCTGTCATAGTTCCTCTAGTTAAAGTCCATGAATTTAACCATTGTGGAACTGTTGTTATTCTAGTATCTAAAGCTACATACACCATAACATTTGATTCAGTTGTGAAACTAGCTAAATCAGCATTATATGCTTTTGAATCACATGCTGTTCTAATCCATTCTGCCCCTCTTACTGAATCAGCCACTGATGTAAAAGTATATGCTCTATCGCCAAAAACGGTATTCCCTTCTTGCAAATTATACTGTATTGACCAATCAGAAGCATTTTCTGTATCATTTACTTTTAAAGACTTTATTAAAGTCCCATTTAACAACGATATTTGTGTAGTTGTTACTTGGTTAGTAGTTGTATTGGTGGTAGTTGTTGTTACTGGTTGTGTAATTGTAGTTAGAGGCTTTGTTGTTATGGTTGTTGCAGTAGTAACTGCTGGTGTAGTTGTTATAGTTCCTGAATTTACTAAATCTTTCGGCCAAGTTCCATACCAAGAATATCCTGTTCTTCTCTCCAAACTTATTTCAGATAACTGATAATGTATAGAGCTATCTCTATCTACAAACATAGCTTTATTAGTTCCTATTTCATAAAAACGTGCCCATATAGGTGATGCATTTGGATCGGATTGCACTATCTTATCTGTTCCTGTATCAACAACCTTTATACCATTTATTTGAACTTTAGTCATCCAAACAACGGCAGAATTTATGCTATCAACTATCATACTACTTGGATTTTTTATTGATTTCAAAAAATTAACTATACCAACACTTTCAGAAGTACATATAGACGGTAATTCATATGCTCTTGCACTTGCAGCTTTTAAAGTTATTTCATCATGCTGTTGACACCATGCTGTTTTTGTACCATTTACAATTATTTGAGTATTTAAAATACATTCTATTCCTTTTGCCATAGATGTTTTTGCTTTTGATGAACGAGTGTCATCTATAAAACTAAAATCTCCAGATTTTTCAGATACTGATTTTATTATGTTAAGAACTCTAACCATTGCTCCGTCGTTATATGTTATATGTGCATGGTATGTTCCAGCATCATTAAAAACTTGAGGCCAACCGCCATTTGAATATTGACCATTTAAAAGTAAATCGATTCCCTTTTGACAAGATGTAAGATATTTTGAATTTTTTGTTTTATTGTAAA
>JAEXNS010000044.1 GCA_023439605.1 Bacillota bacterium
ATACTTCTTCACCTATTTTAAACAGCTTAGATATGAGTTATACTTCTTTTTCTTGTTTCTCAGATAAATATATTGAAATAAAAGATGTTACTGATGCTACAACATCACCTTATATAATAGAAGATAAAGATGGAAACAAAAAAGAATTGATATTATCTGATAATGATAACAATAACATAATATCCATATTTTATTTTGATTCATTAAACGCCACTGCCAAACTAGAAAAAATAATAATTGTTAATAAAGCACTTTTATCTACAGGTTATAAATCTTTTAAACCTGTAAAAAAAGCTACTGTTACAATTACAGAAAGTGTTCTTAGAATAAGACAAACTCCATCCACAGAAGCTGAAGTTTTAGCAGAAATGCCTCCATCAACAGAAATAGAAGTTTTAGGACAAGAAAATGAATGGTATTATGTAAATTATAATGGCGTACTTGGTTATGCACATTCAGAATTTATTTCACTTAAATAAAGTAAATAATAACGGTTTTATCAGATTTAAAATTTGATAAAACTGTTTTTTATATTTTTAACAAAGGAGGCGTTTTATGAATAAATCTTTGATTTTACAAATAATAAAAATCACTTTAGGCACAACAATTTCTATGATTATTGCAGCTGAACTTAATTTATTATATCCTGCGTCTGCTGGAATTATAACACTACTAAGCATACAGTCCACAAAAAAAGAAACAATAATGATTTTTTTTAAAAGATTTGTAGCATTTATAATTATGACCATGTTGAGTTATATTTTGTTTAATTTTATAGGACATAATTTTTATGTATTTGGAATTTTTCTTCTTATTTTTATTACTGTATGTTTTTTCATGAAGTTAAAAGAAGCTATTGCAATGAATGTTGTTTTAGCAACACATTTTTTAATTCAACAAACTACAGATTTAAATTTAATTTTAAATGAATTTTTATTATTTATTATTGGAGCTTGCATTGGAATTACCATTAATCTTTATATGCCTGAAACAATAAAATTAATTAAAAAAGAGCAAATTGAAATTGATAATTATTTTAAGATAATTTTAAACGAAATGTCTCATTATATATCTCATGTTGATAAATCTGATTATTCAAATAATAATCTTGAATTTCTACATAAATTAATTAATATATCTATAAAAGATTCTAACGAAAAATTTAACAATTCACTTTTAAAAGATACTTCATACTATGTTGAATATATGCAAATGAGAAAAAATCAATATTTTATTTTAGAAAGTATATATAAAAATATAATCTCGCTATCCTCAGTGCCCAAGCAAACGGAAAATATATCACACTTTTTTTTAAGAATTAGCAACACTTTTAATGAATATAATAATGCTATTTTTCTTATTGAAGAATTGAAAATTCTAAAAAACAACTATAAAAAAGATGAATTACCAAAAGAAAGACTAGAGTTTGAAGATAGAGCAATTTTATTTTATATATTAAATGAAATTGAACAATTTTTAATTTACAAGAGTAATTTTGTGACTGATCTAACAGAATATCAGTTAAAAACTTATTGGAACAAAAAAACTACTGCTCATAATTGAGAAGTAGTTTTTTGTTTTAATAAAAATAAATTTGAGGCTTTTATTTTTTAGGTCCTAAAATAATTTTGTCCCCCATTAAATATTGTTTTAATATAGCAACATCTGCTATATCAACTACACCATCTTGATTTAAATCAGAAATTAATTTTTGATTACTTGTAATTGTAATATCATTAAGTAAAAATTGACAATACACTACTAGATCCGAAAGATTTACATTTCCATCTAAATCAATATCACCATATATAATTGAAGGATTTATAGTAGTGGTAGTCACTTTACTTGTAGTCCCTACTGTTACTGTAGTCACTTTACTTGTGGTTGTATTCTTTGTTGTTACCGTAGTTTCTTTAGGTGTAGTTGCTGTTGTTACCGTAGGCTCCACTACCTGCTCAGAAGAAGAAACTAAATCACCATATATAATGCCTCTTCCATTTGTTCCAAAGAACACTCTACCGTATTTTCTCAAATCGCCAGTAATTGAATAATTAATTGAACCATACTGATGATTATCATCATTAATTCTTATCCAGTCTTTTGCCATATTGTCTGAACGATATACACCATATACTCCATCAACTTCACCACACATATATATTGCTAAGTAACTTTCACCTTCTTTTGCTTTACCAAAACCTATAACATCAGCTCTTTTTACATTTTCAAGTTTATTAAATGTATCACCATTATCTGTACTATACCATAAACCTTGACCTGGTATCGGAATCCATACATGTCCTTCTTTTCCTGGAACTGCTTTGATTTTTGAATTATAGTAGTTATCAACTGGCAATCCTATGCTAGTCTTTTCTGTAAATGTCAATCCACCATCATTACTTACAAAAAATTTACCCTGTGAATAAGCATAAAAATATTTTGAATTAACTCTATCTGAACATACATATGAGTTTTTAGGCAATGTATCAATAACATTCCACCCACCATTTACATAAGCTACTACTCTATAACCATTTGGTGCCCATACAAAACTGGAACCATCTGCTGAAACCGCAACTGTGCCACCTTCTGCAATATTTTCATCACTAAGTGGAGGAACAATATACCCTATGTTAGGAGTTACATCTGACCATGTTGTACCACCATCTTTAGATACTGCAATTGATTTTTTTATTTTTTCATATTTTTCTGCTTCAACTGAACCTACTCTAATCATATAATTAGGATTTAATTCAGCGTAATCCATTCCGTTTGTACTTGTAAATGCGGGACTCATCATTGTTTTTGGACCTACTGTTACATCATTATGCACAAATCCACATATATCGCCTACACCACTTATAAGTTCCACTCCGTCTATTGGTGGACACATCAAACTTAAAACAGCCGTTTCCTCTATTCCCTTTGCCTTAACGGAAATGTCTATATATTCACCTTTGTCCCAATCAGTTAAATTATCACAACCATATATAGTTGCACCCGTTCCATACATCATTTCATCTGAGTTAAAAGGATTTATTTCTAAGCTACCTATCATCCATCCAAGCTTTGGAGTTGGATTTTCTGCGTCAGTACCTTTTACTAATCCACCATCAACAGAATTATTTGGTTTTCCCCATGAAAGCCAAGGGGCTAAAGAAACATCCATAGTATATTTAAGCATTCTTTCAGGATAAGAAACCCAAGACCATAAAGCATCCCATGTTTCTCCCCCATCTGTAGATCTATATAGATTGTTATCCGGCCACCATGATTGTAAGGAAGCTGTTACAATTATATCAGGATTTTTACTATCTATTGAAATACCGCCAAAACCATAATAGTTTTTATATTCTGGTGCACCACTCCAATCATATCCAGAAGGTGGAGTTATGTCTTTCCAATCACCTGTATTTGTATTATACTTATAAACTGCTCCATCTGCCATTTGATATGGACCACTTCTGTCACCATATGAAATATACAATAACCCATTTGACGTTATTTTGCCATGATGTGGTATCCCTATTTCCAAAGCATCTACATTATGTCTCGTAAATGTTTCAGAAGTTGGTTGTCCTTTAAGCGGTTCCCAAGTCTCCCCAGAATCATGACTTACATATACAGGATTTTCTTTATCTGCAACGCCTACATAAATATCTTTTGTTGGTTGTCCTTTTTTTGATTTATAGTTATCAAAAGTAACCCATGTTAAACCTATATTATCTGCAGTATATGCGTTAGTTGGATCCTCAACGAAATTACCTACATTTTTAAAACTTTCAACCTTGTTCCATGTTTTCCCGTAATCCTCACTCTTCCATAATCCATTTCCACTTCTAGCAGCAAAATATAAAATATTATTACTGTTTGGATCTATAACTAAACGTTCTCCAACAGATCTACCAGGCATATTACCACCAAATTTAAATGGTAACTCCACTTTATCCCAAGTGTTACCATAATCATCAGAACGTAATATATAGCCATTCATATTTGTCCATTCATTTGTATATGTACCTGCTGCAACATATAGTCTATTGGGTTCTACTGGATCAGTTGCAAGACTTTCTCCGCCTAATAAATTCCATTCATCATTTGAAACCCAGTCTGTAAGTGGTATCCATTCTAAAGTTTCTTTATCACGTCTATATACTCCACCCATATCTGTACGACAGTACACAAGCCCTTCTTCTGTAGGATTATATATAATTCCAGGAATAAATCCACCGCCACCTTCAATTTTTACATTATCGAACTTATAACTTACGCTTTGTTTTGCTGCCTCTACTACTGTTTTTTCAGGTATAAATGGTGAAATATTTATAGCTAAAGAAAATGCTGAAATTACAGCTATAGATTTTAAAATATTTTTCATTTTAATCATTTGTTTAACCTCCAATTATTTTTGTAATATTGTTCCTATTCTGCCATGTGTAAGGCAAAAATATCTTACCAAAGTTTTAGAGCTAAAGAACAATGTCGTCAAATTAAGAAAACATTAAAGTTTTACTCGATTTTTTTCAAAAAATCTTAGGTTTCCAAAGGGCAACGCCCTTGGTCGTTACTATTCAGCCATATGTATAGAGTAGAGATATTTTACCGAAGGTCCAGGGCGATCGGAAAGCCCGGTCAACTCCGCAGAGTCGAAACCCTTGCAAAATCGTAAGTTTTACATTTAGAGGCTGAATAGTAACCCTTAATCGCTTTCCTAGGAGCTTTTTGCTTCTTTTTCTATCGCAAAAAGAAGCGGAGTTTGAGGCAGAGCCTCATAAAT
>JAEXNS010000249.1 GCA_023439605.1 Bacillota bacterium
AAATAATAGAAAGTTGTGCAAATGATGCACCTACGGCCATGTTCCTTGTATATTCTTCATGGCCTGGGGTATCTGCAACTATAAAGCTTCTATTTTGCGTTGTAAAATACCTATATGCTACATCAATTGTAATTCCCTGTTCACGCTCCGCTATCAAACCATCTAAAAGTAACGAATAATCTATATGTCCGTCACGACTACCAACTTTACTATCTAATTCTAAAGCTTTTTCTTGGTCAGTATATAAAAGCTTTGAATCATATAAAATATGTCCTATCAAAGTTGATTTTCCATCGTCTACACTTCCACAAGTTATAAATTTTAATAAACTTTTCATTAAAAGTAACCCTCTCTCTTTCTTCTCTCCATGCTTCCTGCTGCCTCGTTATCAATAACTCTAGTCGTTCTTTCTGACGAAACTGCACTTAAAGTTTCTTCTATTATTTCATCAAGTGTTGTTGCTGTTGAGTAGCATCCACCAGTTAAAGGGTAGCAACCTAGTGTTCTAAATCTAACATTTTTATACTCTACCTTTTCATTCGGCAGTATTTTCAATCTTTCATCATCAACCATTATTATATTTCCATCACGCTCTATAATAGGACGTTTTGCTGAATAATATAGTGATACTATGTCTATATTTTCTCTTTGTATATACTGCCATATGTCTTTTTCTGTCCAATTTGATATTGGAAAAACCCTCATACTTTCGCCTTTTTTTATTTTTGTATTATAAAGTTTCCACATTTCAGGTCTTTGATTTTTTGGATCCCATGCATGTAGCTCGTTTCTAAATGAAAAAACCCTTTCTTTTGCTCTTGACTTTTCTTCATCTCTTCTCCCACCACCAAAAGCCGCTGTAAATCCATGTTTAGTCAAAGCTTGTTTAAGTGCTTGAGTTTTCATTATATCTGTATATGCGGAGCCATGTTCAAAAGGATTTATCCCTTGTTTTATAGCTTCTTCGTTGCTATGAACTATCATTTCAATACCGAGTTCCTTAGCTTTTCTATCACGAAATTCAATCATCTCTTTAAACTTCCACTTTGTATCAATATGCATAAATGGAAAAGGTGGTTTTTCCGGATAAAATGCTTTCAATGCTAGATGCAATAAAACCGAACTGTCTTTACCAATGGAATAAAGCATAACTGGTTTTTCACATTCTGCGGCAACTTCACGTATTATATATATAGCCTCTGCTTCTAGCTCATCTAAATGTGTTAAATTACTCATAAATAATCCTCCTAAAATTTTTTAATAACTATTTGACTCTTTTCTATTTATGGATATACATATTTTTTCACCGTTTGGCTTTTCAACTTTCCAGTTAATAAATTCTTCGTTAAAATCAACATTTAAAATACTACCACAACCACCTATATCTGCACCCAAATAAAAGTTTATAGCTTCATATTTACATTCTTTTAAACATGATGTACATCCCCAACAGTCTTTTTGATATTTTATATACGCTTTTTTATCCTCTCCAATTTTAATCAAACTTCCAGGACAAACTTTTGTACACTTGTTACATCCCACACACTTTTCTTTATTTATTTCTATGCTCATAAATATCACCCCTAAATACTAAAGGTCTGCTCACTACCTTTAATTTACCATTTTCCATTTTTGAATTTATATATTTTAACCAATCATCATTTTTTTCTGGATAATCTAGGTTTTCAGCAAAACTATGCCACCTTGTTTCTTTTCTTTCGTTCAGATGTAAAATAACAACTTTACAGATTACAAGTCTTTCTTTTAATTCTTGTATAAAAAGTAGTTCATGCATATCTTTTGCACTCAAGAAGCATAGCATTTTTTCTAGATTTTCAATTTTTTCATTAGCTATTTTTAATTGTGATGAATTATACTGATAGTTTGTTGAAATACCTCCAGCATAATTATCCATTATCTTCTGCATTGCTTCTTCTAGGTCTTCAATTGAATATTTATTTTTTGCATTATTGTTTAAAATTTTTTCAAAATCTATTTTTTTGCTCTTTATAAATTCATCAAATTTTACTTCTTTGAGTTCAAAATTTTGCAAATCTTTTATTGCCGTTTCAGCAGAAATTTCACCTTCTACTAAAGCACCTGTTACATATTTTTGAGGACAACCTCCTGAAACATCGCCTGCTGCAAATAATCCTTTTATAGTGGTACGCCTAAAAGTATCTACCCAATATCCACTTGCCGTATGTCCGCCAACTATATATGGTTCTGTTCCCTCTATTTCAACATTTTGTTCACTAGGATTAAAACCATCTTCAATCCATTTTAAAGTTTGGCTAGGTGCCATATTTAAATAAGCCTTTAAAAGTTCCTCATCTTTTTCTTTAGATATCCCTTCTGTTTTTAAATAACAAGGGCCTCTACCTTCAAGATTTTCTTTTATAGTTCCATAAACTCGTTCAGAAGTAGTAATACCATATTTTTCTTCTTATACTTGACCTTTTGAATTAATTTGCCTTGCTTTTACTCCTTGTGCAATAGTTCCAGTTGGTGCAATAGTATCCTTACATCTGAGTGCAATAAATCGCATTTCAAAAGTTGTCATTTCCGCCCCTGAAACAATACCCATATAATACCCTGCACCTGTATTAAAAGGAGGATACCACATTTTGTGCCTTGAAAATCCTGAATTATTGGATTTATACAAGCCTGATGCCCCCCCTGTTGCACATATTACTTTTTTGGCGTTAATAACATACATTGTTTTTTCGTCTATACTAAAACCTAAAGCCCCATAAATTTGATTGTTTTCTACTAAATAATCCGTTATATTTATTTTATTTAACACTGTTACTTTATCAAAGTTAGATAATGCATCTGCTAAAATGGGTTTAATGTTTTCTCCATTTATTTTTATGTTTCTATCTCCCCTGTTTACATATTTTCCGTTTTCATCTTTAAGAATAACCAAACCTAGTTTCTCCAATTTTTCAGTAACTCTATTTAAACCCTGCGACATGTTTAAAAGTAAATCTTCACGTACTATGCCATGTGCATCTTTTTTTGCATAATCGACATAATCCTCTGGTTTTTTGCCGTCTACTATATATGCATTTATTGCGTTTACTCCAGCAGCTAAACAACCACTTCTTTTTATGGTTGCTTTTTCAGTGACGATCACTTCATAATTTGAATTTTCACAAATAGTTAATGCAGCATAGCATCCAGCTGTACCTCCACCTACTACTAATATATCTGTTTTCAAATATTTAATTTCTAATTCAATAGGCATATTAACCCTCCATTTCTGCACAAAATATATTACTATTCCGCCATATGTATAATACTACTAATATTCTAAAATACTTGATTGAATGTTACTATTCAGCTATATGTATAAGGCAGAGATATTTTACCGAAGGTCCAGGGCGACCGGAAAGCCCGGTCGACTCCGCAGAGTCGAAATCCTTGCAATACTAAGCTCCATAAAATAAAGTGTTTTAAAGTCTAAATAGTATAAGGTAGAAATATTTCACCTTATATCCTAAAAAAACAGTAAACCTTGCCTTCAACATCTTAATAGCAACCTAAATATATACAGCTTCGTTGTATTCGAGCAATTCATTTTCTATTATATGCACTCCATCTCTTCCATATGCAAAAATTCGATATATTAAAACATCCACCTTGTCGCCTACTTGCAATGTAGATTTTTCTAATGAACGTATACCTGTTAGAATAACATCCTTTACTTGAACGTTTATTTCTAAATGACTTCCTCTAAAAAAAACCGATTTAACCTCACCATTTTCAACTGATTTTGGATACTGTTGTAACTCGTCTTTTGAAGAAATTTTTATAAACTCCGGCCTAATAACAGCTATACCTAAGTTGTTTTTACTAGAAAACCCTTTCAGTTTAGAATAATCTTCAAATTGTGTAGATTGTCCTATAAATCTTGATACAAATAAAGTTGATGGATTTCTATAAATCTCAAGCGGAGTTCCAGTTTGCTCTACTTCACCTTTATTTGTTACTATTATATTATCAGCAACTTCTATTGCTTCATCTTGGTCATGTGTTACAAAAATACTGGTATACCTACTTTTTTTATTGTTTCCTTAAGCCATATTCTTAGTTCCTGTCTTACTTTTGAATCAATAGCGGCAAAAGGTTCATCTAATAAAAGTAGGTGTGGATTTGGAGCAAGAGCACGAGCAAATGCAACTCTTTGCCTCTGTCCACCAGATAACTGATGTGGATATCTTTTTTCAAGTCCTTTTAACCCTATTAGATTTATAAGTTCCATAACTCTTTCTTTTATGATTTTTTTATCTTTTTTTTGAACCTCTAACCCAAACGCAATATTATCATAAATACTCATAAATCTAAATAAAGCATAATTTTGAAATACAAATCCTATACCCCTCTTACTAGCTGGTATATCATTTACTTTTTCTCCATCTATGAAAATATCACCACTATCAGGTTGTTCAAGTCCAGCAATCATTCTTAAAATTGTTGTTTTTCCACTACCACTTGGTCCCAACAAAGCACTTAGACTTCCCTTTTCTATAGATATATTTATGTTGTTTGAAGCTTTAAAATCCCCAAAATTTTTGTTTATATTTTTTAATTCTACATACATAATCAATCTTCCGCCTTTTTCATTTTATATTCTACTATATTACGGATAATTAACATTATCAATGATAAAATAACCAAAATAGATGATACCGCAAATGCTGCTGAAAATTTAAATTCACTATATAAAATTTCTACATGTAAAGGTAAGGTATTTGTTTTTCCTCTTAAATGACCTGATAAAACCGATACTGCACCAAACTCACCCATTGCTCTTGCAGAACATAAAATTATACCATATATAAAAGCCCATTTTATTTGAGGAAATGTTATATTTTTAAAAATTTTAAATACACTTGCACCCATCAAAGCAGCGGCCTCCTCTTGATCACTTCCTTGAGAATTTAAAACAGGAATAATTTCTCTAGATATAAAAGGAAATGTAACGAAAATTGTTCCTAAAACAATACCAGGTACAGCAAATACTATTTTTATGTTTAAGAATTCTGTTATCCCATTTGCCCAACCTATTCTACCAAATGTAAGTACAAAAATAAGTCCTGCAATAATTGGCGTTACTGCAAAAGGTATGTCTATAATTGTTGTTAATATTTTTTTATGTTTAAAATGATACTTAGTTATGGTCCAAGCTGCAAACAGACCAAAAATAGTATTTACAACTAGTGCTACAATAGTTGCCTGAAAAGTAAGAACTAAAGCCTTAATAGTATATTTATCTAAAACAGCTTCTTTATATGCCTGTAATCCGTTTGACAGTGATTTTGTTATAACTACAATCATAGGCATTACCAACATAAAAAATACAAATAAAACACTTATTAAAATCAAGTTTTTTTGTATAAACGTAAGCTTTTTTTTACTTTTATATTTCATATTTAACCCCCAACTTTCTAACACTTGGTAAATTTATTTGCATATGATTGCATAACGTTTATAACTAACAACGTTAAAAATGAAAACACCAACATAACCAAAGCTACTGCTGTTGCACCACTGTAATCAAACTGCTCTAGTTTTCCCATAATTAAAAGCGGTGCTATTTCAGTCTTATATGGTATATTTCCTGCAATAAAAACTACACTTCCATACTCACCAATAGCACGTGCAAATGATAAGCCAAATCCAGTAAGTAAAGCTGGTTTTAATTCTGGTAATATTACCTTAAAAAATAATTTTATTCTAGAAGCACCAAGTACATTTGCGGCTTCTTCATACTGTCCATCTAAATTTTCAAGAACAGGTTGGACTGTTCTAACTACAAAAGGAATACCTACAAAAATCATAGCCAAGGTAATTCCTATTACTGTATATGATACTTTTATTCCAATCGGTGCTAGTAACGAACCTATATAACCTTTATCAGAATATAAATTTGTCAACGCAATCCCAGCAACAGCTGTAGGCAAAGCAAAAGGAAGTTCTATTAGAGAATCAAGAAATTTCTTCCCAACAAAATCATACCTAACTAAAACCCATGCTATTATTAAACCAAATATCAAGTTTGAAATTCCAGCAATAAGAGCACAAAAAAAACTAACTTTATATGCGTTTAATATCCTCGGATCAAATACTACTCTAAAGAAATCCTTTGCACCCATGTTTAAGGTACTTAATATTAAAGAAGACATAGGTATAAGAACTATTAAACTTAATATTGTTAATGTAACCCCCATAGATATTCCAAATCCAGGTATGACTTGTTTGTTTTTTATAAATTTCATTACCAAATCCTCCAAAAAATATGTTACAATTCAGCCAAAAACAGTTTACCAAAGCTCTATGCAACTAGAAATATGTGATAAATACATGGATTCGAAATGATTTTATTTTTCTCCGCCTGTATATATTTGATCAAATAATCCACCATCATCAAAATGAACTTTTTGTGCATTTTCCCAACCGCCAAATATATCATCATCTATCTTAACTAATTTTAAATTTAAATTAAATATACCAGAAAACTCAGCTAATATATTCTCATTTATAGGTCTATAATAATTTTCACCTGCCAAACGCTGTGCTATATCACTATAAAGATACTCAAGATATTCAGTCGACACCTCTCTTGTACCTCTTTTATCTACTACACTATCAACTATTGCAACTGGTGGCTCTGCCAAAACACTAATACTTGGAGTTACTATCTCATAATCATTTGGATGTTCTTTTAAAGATAAATATGCTTCGTTTTCCCAAGCTAATAAAACATCTCCTTGCCTATTTTCAACAAAATTTATTGTTGATGCCCTTGCTCCTGAATCTAAGATAAGAACATTTTCATATATTTTTTTTATAAATTCTTTTATTTTAACTTCATCTCCATTAAATTCTTTATCTGCATATGCCCATGCCGCAAGATAATTCCACCTAGCACCACCAGATGTTTTAGGATTTGGAGTTATAATATCTACATTCCCATTCACCAAATCATCCCAATCTAAAATGCTTTTCGGATTATATTTACGAACTAAAAAAACAATTGATGACGTAAAAGGTGAACTATTGTATTTAAATTCACTTAGCCAGCTTTCATTTATCAACCCTGATTTTTCTATTGCAAAAATATCATATCCCAAAGCTAGTGTAACAACATCTGCTTCCATTCCCTCAATTACTGCACGAGCTTGTTTTCCTGAACCACCATGAGATTG
>JAEXNS010000299.1 GCA_023439605.1 Bacillota bacterium
GTGTACGGAACCGTATGCACGGTGGTGTGAGAGGTCGGGGGAATTATTTAATTTTCCCTCCTACTCGATTTTCTTTATAAACTGTTTTGGCGAACAATGAAATTGTTTCTTAAATATATGATAAAAATGACTTAAATTATTAAAACCACACATATAGCTTATTTCAGTTATATTTTCATGATTATTAAGCATAAGCTCTATTGAGTAGTCAATTCTTTTTTTATTAATAAATTCTGTTGGAGTCATGTTTAAATATTTTCTAAAAATTCTATTTAAATGTTCTTGAGATATATGTGCTAGTTCTATCATTTTTGGAAGACCTAAGATAAAATTTTCTTTTAGATTCATTTCTGCAATTAAATCGGAAAACCATTTAGGCATTGTTTCTAAGTTTAAATCAATGTCAAATTCTTTTTTATTATTTACTTTTAAAAATTTCAAAGCATACACAACATTATTATTCCATTGCTTATATATGTCATCTATTATAGTTTTAGAATCTCTAAATTTTACAACAGAGTATCCAAAAAATTCCGAATTAAAATTTAAAGGTGTGAAAAAATAATTGGATGGATTTTCAGAATTTTCAAAAATGGCAGGTAACATAGTATCCATATCAAAAACTATATATTTTTTAACTTCATTAAATTCGTTTTTATCTAGCATAAGTATCATCTTATCTGAATTGTATTTTTTAGAAGCTGTATTAAAATAATCATATTTCAAACACAAAAAATACCTATTATAGTTATTTATAAGATATGTCATACAATCAATGGCGTAAATAATGTCATTAACTTCACAAGATGTTATTAATCTTTCTGTCATATTACTTGTTTCTATCATAAAAGTATATTTTTGTTTTACTTGCATTTGAAGTTTTATTTTATTTATAAATTCTAAATCTATTTTATTACACCCACAGGTATTATTTATTATTAATTTACCATTTAAATCAATAATTTTTTCACATTGCTCATTGTTTATTAATTTTAACAACGACTTCACACATTCAGTTCCAAATTCGGTAATAGGCAACTCATAGGTAGTTAGTACATTTGTATTGAAAAATGAATCATTGATTAAGTCAAAGCCAGTTACTACTATGTCTTTTGGTACATTAATATTGTTTTTTTCTAGTTCTTCTATCAATGCAGTAGCCATAACATCACTTGCACAAACAACAGCTTCAGGGAAATCAATTTCCCTATTTACTATTTTTCTAGCTAATTCCAAAGGATATTCCTTCCAGAAATCTCCATAAAAAATATAGCTATCATCTATATGTAAATTGTGTTTATTCATGGAATTTATATAACCTTTCGCTCTATCTTGTGCATATTTGTTTTCTTTTTGTCCAGTTAAACAATAAATTTTCTTTAAATTATGTACTTCGATAATGTGGTCAACTAACTCTTCAAAATGTCTTTCACTATTTAGATAAAAATTATTAATATTTTTTTTATTATAATCTTGTGAACCAATAGTTAAAATAGGAACTTTACATTTTTGATTTAGAATATTTAAAATATTTTTTTTAATTCTATCACACCAAAAAGAAATGTCAACAAAAATAACACCATCAATATGTTCAAAATTTAAATACTTATAAATCTCCTCTTGTCCTTTTTGATGATCTGTTTCATCTTCACGTTCTGAAAAGATAGAAAAAATAACCGAGTCGCAATCATTTTCATTTAACTCACTTACTAAACCCTCTATTAAATTCGCATAGTTATCATTAATTTTAGAAAAAATAATAGCTATTAATTTGCGTTTTTTCAAATTTTCACATCCTTATAAATGATATAAAGTTAATTTAATTATACTTCATTTAATAAAATTAATCAATAACTATATTTTAATTAAAAATTTGTCTATATAAAATATTAAATAATAGAAAATTCACAAAAAAATCCTATTTGACTTAATTATATATTTAATATATAATTAATAATATTTAAAACTACCCTATAAAAAATATTCATTTGTACGTATTAGTATATATAAATTAATATTAATTTTTTTTATAAAGAGGTGAAATTTATGCCAATTACAAATATTGAAAATTCAAATTCTGAAGAACTAATTGAAAGAATAAAAAATGGAGAAAACAATTTAAGAGAGAAAATAATACAAATTTACCAAAATTACATTATATCTTTTGTCAGTAAAATGATTGGTAAACCAGCAAAATCAAGTGATGAATATAGCATTGCTTTGCAAGCTTTTAATGAAGCTATAGACAGTTTTGATATGTCTTATAATGTTAAATTCATAAATTTTTCTAGTATGGTCATAAACAGACGTGTTATTGACTATATAAGAAAAAACAAAAAATACAAATCAGAGTATCCATTTACATATTTTGAAGCTAATGAAAATGAGAATTTTGTTGAAAACATTACTTCTTCACAACCATCAATCTTCACTGAAAAAATGGAAATACAAGAGGAAATTGATATTTTTAAAAGTCAATTAAAAGTATTTGGAATATCTCTTGAAGATTTAGTAAAACTAGCCCCTAAGCATTTAGACTCTAAAAAAATGTGTATAAGTATTGCAAAATATTTGTGCACGGATATTAATTTATCTACTAAAATTAACACGGATAAAAAGTTACCTATAGTTGAAATAGTCAATCACTTTAATATAAGTAGAAAAACTGTGGAAAAAAATCGAAAATATATCGTTGCTTTATTTTTGATTTTAAAAAGTGACATGGATACCATAAAAGGTTATATCGGATTTTTATCAGAGGGAGGTGGAAAATAATGATTTATGCAGGAACAGTATTGGAGATTTCAGGAGACAAAACATATGTATTTACAATAGATTGTGAAATGACAACAATAAAAACAAAAGACGAATATTTTGTTGGAAAACAAATTTCATTTGTAAAAAAAGATAAATTAAAAGATAAAAAGGGAGGTAAGATTTTTATGTCCAAAAATATAAAATATATATCAACGATTGCTGCTGTATTGGTTGTTGTGTTAACGGTAGCTTTCACTCATAAACTTGATATTTTTAATAAAGGAACGAAACATATACCTATTGCAGTAATTTCTATAGATATAAATCCGAGCATAGAAATAGAGATAAATAATAAGGACGAAGTTATTAAAACTAAATCATTTAATGATGATGCCAAAAATGTACTCAATAAACTTGATTTAGAATACCTAAACACCGAAAAAGCAATTCAGCAAATTATAGACACTTCAAAAAATCTTGGTTATATTGAAAATACACAAAAACCAATTTTTATTACTTCCGCTTTAAAAAATGTTGATAATAAAAAAGAAACAATAGAAAATATCAATAAATTATTTAACAAATTAACATCAGAAAGTAAATACAATATTATTTCACTTGTTATTGATAATTCATCTATTTTATTTTCATCACAAAACAATAAAATATCTATTGGAAGAGAAATTATAAATCGATATGCATCAAACATTAAACAAGACATTTCTGCTAACGATATAAAAAATATGGATATTTTAGAGTTATTAAACAAGCTAGAACTTATTGATGAAAAAGGTAATCTAAAAAAAGAAATACTTCAAGAAGTTATAAATAAGGAAATTATAATCACAACAAAAAATACAGATTTAACTTCTAATAAAATAACTACAAAAAAAGAAGAAATAAAAAAGGAATTCAAACCTGAATTAAGCATATCTACAAGATCAAATTCAATTATTTTTAAATGGACACCAATAGAAAATACAAGCATAAAGTATAAAGATGTTTCTTATGAAAACTTTAAGTATTATAAAATTGTAGCTTCAGAAAGTGTTGAAAATCCAAAATACCCAGATAACGGTTATA
>JAEXNS010000064.1 GCA_023439605.1 Bacillota bacterium
GTTATTACACGCATCTATATATAACTCCCAAAAAGTTAATAATAAATATTACTAACTATATTTAATATGTTTCTAATTATACACTAATTTTTAAATTTTGTCTATAGATTTATAATAAATTTAAATAATTCATGTGCTATATCCAAATTTACACCTGCAATTTTAGCCAAATCATCGGGTGTTGCTTTTTTTAATTCTTCTTTTGTTTTAAAATGCATAATTATTTTTTGTGCTTTTTTTATTCCTATTCCTTTTATCTTCGTCAATTCTAACTCATAAGTTGTTTTAGCATGAAGGGTTCTTTGGTACGAAATAGCAAATCTATGCATTTCATCTTGAATTTTTGTAATAAGACTAAAAGCCGACTTTAAACTGGATACAGAAATTTCTCCACCACTTGAAGAAATAGCTCTTGTTTTATGTTTGCCATCCTTAACTATTCCATAAACAGGAACGTTTATACTAAGTTCTTTTAAAACAGGCAGCACGGAATTTACTTGGCCTTTTCCTCCATCAACAAATATCAAATCTGGTAATCTTGAAAAACCTTCATCCTTTGTCTTTTCATCTAGATATCTGTGAAATCTTCTGGTAAGTATTTCTTTCATACTCGCATAATCGTTTTGTATATCTATACTTTTTATCATAAATTTTTTGTATGCTTTTTTTAGTGGTCTTCCATTTTCAAAAACAACCATGCCAGCACACATAGATGTGGAAGCCAAATTTGAAATATCATACGCTTCAATATATGAAGGGATTTTATCCATTCCTAAAAGCTTACTCAGTTCTTCAAGTGCTATGAGTTCTTTACCTGTTCGCCCTACTTTTAGTGATAAATGTTCACTAGCATTATTTTTTGATAACATAATTAATTTTAAGTTCTCACCTTTTTTTACTTGAAGTATTTTAATTGATTTTTTAAATTTATTTTTGAATAATTCTTCTATATCATTTTTGTTTTCTATTTCTTTTTCAATCAAAATATTTTTTGGTGCCTCATCTTTATTCATATAATATTGAACAATAAAATTTTCTAAAAATTCTTCATCTAAGTAATCAATATTATAAAAATATATTAATTTATCAAAAAGTCGTCCTCCTCGATACATCAGTATAGAAACACAAACATATTGTAAATTTTCTACATATGCAATAACATCTGTACTATCTCTTTCATTATCAATTATTTTCTGCCGATCTGCTGCTTTTAAAATAGCATCTATTCTATCTCTAATTTGTGCTGCCTTTTCAAACTCTAAGTTTTCAGAGGCTTCAAACATCTCTTTTTTCATTTTTTCTATAGAATCTTTGCTTCCTTTTTTTATATACTCTATAGCTTGCTCAATTATATATGAATATTCCTTTTCATCTGTTTTTCCTAGACACAATCCAAAACACTGTTTTATATAATAATTTAAACACGGTCGTTGTTTATTAAATTCCTGTGGAAACTTTCGCTTGCATACAGGTAAACAAAAAACTCTATTTACCTCCATAACCGTTTGTTTTGTAACAAAAGAACTGGTATATGGACCAAATGTCTTTCCTTTTTCAATATACTGCTTTTCCGCAACAATTCTAGGGTATTTTTCATCAGTTATATGAATATAGTGATAACCCTTATCATCTTTTAAAAGGATGTTATATTTAGGTTTATGTTGCTTTATCAAGCTACATTCTAAAACCAACGCCTCATATTCAGTGTCTGTTACTATAAAATCATAATCCCAAACTTGAGATACCATTTTCTTTACTTTTTTTGTATGATCGGAATTGTTTCTAAAATAGCTTATTACTCTATTTTTTAAATTTTTTGCTTTTCCTATATATATAATCTTTTCATTTTTATCTTTCATTATATATATACCAGGTGAAGCAGTTAATTTTGAAGTTTTATCTTTTAAAAATACAAGTCTCTCATTTTCCACAATAATCCTCCTAGGTTACTATTAAGCCATATGTATAAGACAGAGATGTTTTCCCAAAGGTTCAGGGCGACCAGAAAGCCCTGTCGCCTCCACAGAGTCGAACTCCCCTGCAAAATCGTAAACTCTACCTTTAGTGGCTAAATAGTAACCCTCCTATTTGTTCGTTTAGGCGTATATAACGAAAACGTTTAATCTTAATAAAAAGATTAAACGTTTTTCATGTAATACATCTTTTAAAATAATAAATAATCAATTAATTCGTCGCTTAATTAATTAACAATTTATATTAGGAATTAAGAAATAAATTATTTCTTAAGGTCAGCCATACATTCTGAACAGATGCTCTTTCCTTTGTATTCAACTAGATTTTCAGCACTTGAGCAGAACATACAAGATGATTTGTATTTCTTTAAAATAACTGCATCTTGATCAACATAAATTTCTAAACTATCCTTTTCACTGATGCTTAGAGTTCTTCTTAATTCGATTGGTAACACTATTCTTCCTAATTCGTCGATTTTTCTTACAATACCTGTAGATTTCATATTGTAATCCTCCTATTTATTAATTATATTTTTTTGGGGTCTTTGTAATTCTTATCCCCACTTACATTATACATAATCTTACTGATATTGTCAACCCTTTTTTTTAAATTTTTTAAAAAAATTTATCATTTTTTTTATTATTTTTTTTAATCCTTTTTAACCTATAAATTATGATGATTTAAGCTATATTTGTGAATACAATTATGATATATTATCATT
>JAEXNS010000361.1 GCA_023439605.1 Bacillota bacterium
AAAAGAGATAGATACAACAACGTTTTCAAATGATATGATAACATTTAAAACATCTGACGATGTATTGACACTTTTAATACATTTGGGATATTTAGGGTTTGATTTTGAAACAAAGGAAATATTTATACCAAATTATGAGATATCAGAACAATTTATAAGTACAATAAAAATCTTAGGTTGGAATGAAGTAGTGAAGTCAATCCAAAAATCAGAAAAACTGCTAGAAGCGACATTAAAAGCTGAAGAAAAAAGAGTAGAGGAAATAATAGAAGAAGTACATAAAGAAAGTACATCTATATTAAAGTATAATGATGAAAATTCATTATCATGTGTAATATCATTAGCTTACTATTCAGCAAGAAAATCATATATATTGCATAGAGAAATGCAAGCAGGAAAGGGATATGCAGATTTGGTATTTGTACCAAGAAAAAACTGCACCACATCAGCGTTCATAGTAGAACTAAAATATGATAAAACAGCAAGTACAGCTATAGAGCAGATAAAACAAAAGCAATATTGTGATTGTTTAAAAGATTATAATGGTAAAATAATAATAGTTGGGATAAACTATGATAAAAATAATAAGATTCATGAATGTAAAATAGAAGAATTGGAAAAATAAATGTTACAATTCAGTCGCTAAAGGTAAAGGTTACAATTTTGTGGGGGCGGAATCGACCAGGCTTTCTGGTTCCCCTGAACCTTTGATAAAACGGCTGAATAGCGACGTTTATTGTTTGATAAAGATATTAATTTAATAGATATGGAGAAAATATAATGGGAAAATTTACATCTAAATCGAAAATGAGTAAGAAAAACAGCAAGGAGATGAATAAATTAAAGAGAAAGACATGGGGTGATCTAAATCCAGTTACGAAAGTTGTTGTTAGTAAGAAAATATATAATAGAAAGAAAATCCGCAAAAACATGAGTGATAACTCAGATTTTTGCGGATTTGTTCTTTTTGTTTTAAAGTTCGATTTTAATTAAAGCGAATCCATATGGGTTCATAACTAACTGCCCATTTACCTCGCTGCCTACTAAAATATTGAATTTTGTATATTTGCTTATGATACTGCTTATGGGTTGTACATATTGTACTGTAGGGGTTCTGTTTATAAAAATTACTACTGCCTTCTTTTTTAATGATCGTATTCTCGCAAAGCCTAAAACATCATCATTTAAAACTAAAAATTTCAATGTACCATCTTTAAATAGTTTTGTGCTTTTTCTAAGCCAAGATAATTTTTTTGTAAATTCAATTAATTCAGTGTCTTCTTTTCCCCATGGATAACAACGTCTATTAAATGGATCCTTATATCCCTCTAAGCCAGCTTCATCACCATAAAATATAGAAGGTACACCAGGTAAAAAGAATTGTAGAACCATAGCCACTTTTAATAATTTTTTACCTTTATCATATTGTTGAGGAGACATTTTATGTTCAGACATCCATTCCTTAGACTTGCCATGACAACTATCTCCACCAAGTCTTGTAATAGCACGTTCAATATCGTGAGTTGATATAAAGTTCATCAATACATCAACGGCTGGTTTTGGGTAATTTTCAACAATAGTCATTATTCTATCTCTAAACTCATGTACGTTTCCACCAGAAACGTAATCTAGTATAGCATCTTTAAAAGGATAATTCATTACAGAGTCAAGTTGACATCCTAATAAATACCTTCTTTTCACTCCATAACTTTCCTTGTTTGATGCATCTTCCCAAACTTCGCCTATTACAATTTTTTCCTTAGATTTTCTTTTGACGCATTTATTTAAGTTATCTAAAAATTCATCTGGTAGTTCGTCGGCAACGTCAAGTCTGTAGCCATCCGCACCAAGTTCCATCCAGTATTCTAAAACTCCATTTTCACCGCATATATAATCAGTGTACTTGGGATTATTTTCCTTTACATTTGGCAGAGTGTCTATTCCCCACCAACAATCATAAATATCTGGGTGGTGTTGGAATGAATACCAATCATAAAATTCACTTTCATTTGAATTATATGCACCTATAGTGTCATATCTGTTAAATTTATTAAAATAAACGCTATCTGCACCAGTATGAGAAAAAACACCATCCAAAATTACGTTTATACCACGTTTTTTTGATTCTTTACACAATTCCTTAAAGTCATCATTTGTACCTAAAAGAGGATCTACTTTTCGATAATTTGCAGTGTTGTATCTATGGTTTTCATGTGCTTCAAATATAGGGTTTAAGTATAAACAAGTAACGCCTAAATCATCAAGATAATCCAATTTTTGCTTTATACCCTCTAAATCTCCACCAAAATAATCATAATTCCATTTTCCGTTAAATGGTGAATATGAGGGTGTTGCATTCCAATCTTCATGAATTACCCTATCAGATGGAACGTATGAATGCTGAATAGTACTCTTGTAAAATCTATCTGGAAATATCTGATACATAACTCCGCCTTTTAAAAATTCTGGAGTAGTAAATTCCTCATCAAAAACGGTTAATTGAAATAAACCGCCTTCATTTGCAATGGCACCTATATGTGAACTTATTTTTTTAATATATGATCTCGTTCCATCTATTGTTATAGCAAAATAATAAAAATGAACACCTATGTATTTTGCAAAATAAGATGTGGAATAAACAACATGATCTTTTTCTTTTTTTGATTCAGTCATTACTAAAAATCTCTCTTTATATCCTGGTTTAAAAATTACCATGACAGGTTGAGAGTCTAATTTAGTTTCTAAAGGGAGTTTTATCGAAAAAAGGCACATTTCACCTCGTTTTATTGCACCAAATAGTGATTTATATGAGGTATCCCAACTATCATAAATTATATTCATTTTATTCCTCATTTCATAGTGAATTTTTATTTATTATTAATGCATTCCCCATATATCTCTTGCATAATCCATTATCGCTCTATCTGCTGAGAAAATACCTGCCCCAGAAATGTTATTTAAAGACATTTTTGCCCATTTTAATTTATCATTGTATAATTCAGAAGCTCTTTTTTGTGCTTCTCTATATGAATTAAAATCAGCTAAAACCATATATGGATCATGATCTTTTAATGAGTTAGCAACGTCATGGAATGCGTATCCATTTATTCCGTAATGAAGATAATTTATTGCCTGTTTTATTGTTTCGTTGTTATTATAATATTCATAAGGCCTGTATCCTGTAGATCTTTTTAAGTTAACCTCTTCAGCTTTCATTCCAAAAATAATAATGTTTTCTTTTCCAGCGGCATCAAGAATTTCTATATTTGCACCATCTAAAGTACCTAAAGTAACTGCACCATTTAGCATCAACTTCATATTTCCTGTCCCGGATGCTTCTGTACCGGCAAGAGAAATTTGTTCTGAAATATCACTTGCAGGCATTAACATTTCGGAAAGTGTTACCTTGTAGTCTTCTAAGAAATAAACGGTCATTTTTTTTGATATAATAGGGTTTTTCTTTATTTCTTCAGATATACACCATATTAGTTTGATTATTTGTTTTGCCATATAATATCCTGGTGCTGCTTTTGCTGCAAAAATAAAAGTTTTTGGAGTATAGTTTGCAGTTGGGTTATTTAATAAATACAAATAATCAGAAACGATGTTTAAAGCATTTAAATGTTGCCTTTTATATTCATGAAGTCTCTTTACTTGTACATCAAAAATAGTGTCTGGGTCTAGTTTTACATTTGAATCAACATATGTATTTATATATTTTATAAATCTTTCCTTATTTGTACGTTTAATTTCGATTAAAGATTTAAGAACATTTTTATCATTTTCGAAAACAGAAAATTTCTTTAATTCTGAACCATCTTTTAAAAACTTTGGACCTATTTTTTCTTTTAATAAGTTTGTTAAATCAGGGTTTGATTGGTACAACCATCTTCTGTATGCAATTCCATTTGTTACGTTTTTAAACTTTATAGGAGTGTCTGCATATTCATTTTCAAAAACAGATTCCTTTATTATTTCAGAATGAAGCTTAGAAACTCCGTTTACACTATGTGAACCTGCTATACATAACTTAGCCATATGTATTTTATTGTCTTTTACTATTGACATTTTTGTGGTTTTATTTGTATTATTCCCGTTTCTTTGTAGTAATGATTGGCAATATCTGTTATTGATTTCGACAATTATAGAACAAATACGAGGAATAATATTTTTTACTAAATTAACATCCCATTTTTCTAAAGCCTCAGACATAACGGTATGATTTGTATATGCAAATGTATTTACAACTATATGCCAAGCTGCATCCCAAGTATACCCACAATCATCTAATAAAATTCGCATTAATTCTGGAATTGCTAAAGTAGGATGGGTATCGTTTATATGTATAGATACTTTATCGTGTAAATTATCAAGAGTTCCGTATACTGCCATATGAGTTCTAACGATATCACCTATAGAAGCTGCACATAAAAAATATTGTTGACGTAATCTTAAGGTTTTGCCTTCTAAATGATTATCGTTCGGATAGAGAACTTTTGAAATAGCATTTGCAACGTTATTTTTATGTAGTGCTTGACTATAATCACCTTGATTAAACATCGCCATGTCAAAAGCAGGTGACTTAGCTGTCCATAGTCTTAAAAGAGAAACACCGTCACTATCATATCCAGAAACATACATGTCAAAAGGAACTGCTACAACAGTATTATAATTCACATGAGAAACATGATGATACTGTTTGTCCCAATATTCATTTAGCTCTCCTTCAAAAAGAACGTCTATGGACTGTTCAGGTTTACCATCTAGCCAAACTTCACCACCAGGCAACCAGTTATCAGGAAGCTCAGTTTGCCAACCTTCATCAATTTTTTGCTTAAATATTCCATACTCATAACATATTGAGTATCCTATAGAAGGAAGGTTTAGTGTAGCTAAAGAATCTAAATAGCAAGCTGCAAGTCGACCTAAACCACCATTTCCTAAACCTGCATCAGGCTCATTTTCGTATATTTTCTCAAGGCTAATATCAAAGTCCTTTAAAATATCTCTTACGTCATCAACAATATTCAAATTGTAGAGACTGGTTTTCAATGAACGACCCATTAAAAATTCCATTGATAAATAATAGATTTTCTTTTTACCATGAGAATTCACTTTATTTATAAATCTGTTACGTTTTTGATTTAAAAAATCAACGATAACAGAAGAAATAGCATTGTAAATTTGTTTATCAGATGCTTCATCTGGAGAAACGTTAAAAGTTGATTGTAGAGATTTTAGAAATTCATGTCTTAATTCCTCTTTGCTTATTACTTTCATGTTTGTACACTCCGTTCTTTGATTAAAAATAATTAGTTTTGTATAAAATGTATATAATATAATTATACACTAATACGTCTTTTATTGCAATAGACATATTTAAAAATATAAGTAAAAATTGTATATTTTTTTTGATTTATTTTTTTTATTATAGTGGATTTCATAAATACTCTTATAATTCATTGTGCATATATACAAAAATAAACTTAAATTTATGAAAAATTATATTAATTGTTGACAACGAGATTTTTTTGTGATATAATAAGTTTAGACAATTAAATATGGCAAACTCATTGAAAGATGAGGACGCAAAGCCAAGGGTCTAAACCATAAAATATGGAACGATAGCCGGTTGCAATAAATATATATTTATTTTATCGGTTAAACTTCTTCAAACTTAAGCTGTTTGTGGATTATTTTATGGTTAACATCAAAAAAAAGATGTTAACCATTTTTGATTTTTGGTGCAATTTTCTTTGATTATTATGTAATAAAATTATATTAAGATTTGTAGAAAACGATGAAAAAAAACTATTTAAAACGAAACAAACTATTTAGTATTGACAAAGTATTTAATAAGTGATATAATATAATTAAATCAAGAGAACTATTGAAAATTTAATAATGGGCAAACTTATCGAAAGATAAGGACGCAAAGCCAAGGGTCTAATCCATAAAAATGGGATGACAGCCGGTTGCACAATTATAAAAGTTGTTATCTTAATTAACTTAAGATTTTATGGTTGGTAATTTAGACTGATGCCCTCAAAATAGGACATCAGTCTTTTTATTTTTAGTTATGAGAAAATTTAAATAGAGATATGAAAAATAAAAATGAGAAAAACAAAAACAAAAACACTATTTCGTCAAGGAGGTTTTATTATGAAAACAAAAACTAATAAAATGATATCGGTGATAATATCTTTATTAATGATCTTAAACATTTCTTTTATTTTTAACATGGAAATGTTTAAAGAAACTAAAGTTCATTCTGAAACTATATCTTTTGATGATAAAGTGGTTGAAGGATTATACAAACTAGAAACCAGAATAAATGTAAGTGAATATAAACTAACAACTGCAGAAGCAATGGCTAAGTTTTGGCAGGTTCTTTCAGATAATCCTAGATTGTTTTTCGTAAAATTAGTGAATAACACTATAGCTTGTAGTTATTTTTTAGATGAAAATGGAAATAAAAATGCCAACAACTTAATATTAACTTATGAAACAGATGTAACTCTTGAAAAAGTACAAGGACAATTAAATCAATTCGATTTAGAAGCAAGTAAGATATTAAGTAAAGTAAAATCTGAAATGAAAGATTATGAAAAAGTAATGATAGTTCATGATTATATGGTATTGAGTTATGGTTATGATATTTATACAGGAGGAATTACAGCTTATGATATGATAGTTAATAAAATAGGTGTTTGTCAAGCATATGCATCAGCATTTAAACATTTTATGGATACATTAGGAATAGAGTCAACTATAGTAACAAGTGCAGCTATGAATCATGCTTGGAATATGGTTAAAATAGATGGTGAATGGTTTCATGTTGATCTAACTTGGGACGATCCTATGCCAGACTTAGTAGGAAGAATTAATCATAATTATTTATTGTTAAGTGACGAAAAAATGAGAGCATCGAATTACCATAGTTGGGATGCTAAATATCAAGCAACAAGTACAAAATATGATAATTTCTTTTGGAGAAATGTAAGTTCTGAAATATACATACAAGGAGATAATTGGTATTACTTAGATACTACAGGTTCATTTAGAGTATATAATGAAGAAACTCAACAAACAAATGTAAATATATATATAGATGTTGAAATGTGGCCATATTGGGATGAAAATACTGGAATGGGAAGTTCAACAACATTTTGGATGGGTAATTATTCGAGTGTTATAGTTTATGGGGATAAAATGTATTATAATACACCAACTATGATATATAGAATGAATTTAGATGGTTCATATAAAGAAGGTATACAATATATACACCCACAACAGAACCAAGGTTACGCATATGGACTAAAAGTTGTTGGTACTGAATTATATTGTTCTATTAAAAAAGATTATACATCTCCAGATAGATTGATAAAAATATTAGATTTACCTAAACTTGAAAATGGAGAAGAAATTTATGTAATATCTAAATATTGGGATAACATATATGATAGTATTTCAAATGCACAAGAAGGACAAGTTATAAATGTTGATAATCAAAATTATACATTACCTCAAGAAATAATAGATTCTATAAAAGGTAAAAATATAACATTGGATATAGACATGGGTGATTATACTTGGAAAATAAACGGCTCACAAGTTGTTAATTCCATAGGCGAATTTAATATGGAAATATCCACAAATCTAGGCTTAGTTCCAAAGAGTAAAATTGATCAAATGACATATGGAACACAAGTTTTAGAGTTGAATTTACAACATGATGGCGAATTTGGATTTGATGCAACTATAGAATATTATGTTGGAACAGAAAACGCAGGCAAAGTAGTAAGTATATATTATTATAATAAAACATTAGATAGAATGGAAAAAATAGGCTCGTCAAATGTTTCAACTAATGGTGAAGCACAAATGAACATAAATCATGCATCTAGTTATGTTATGATTATTGGTGAAAAAGAAATAAATAAAGGCGATTTAAACCTAGATGGTAAAATTGATAATATGGATTTGGTTCTAATGTGTCAATATATGATTAAAGATACAGAATTATATGGACAAGCTTTATTAAACGCAGATATCAATTTAGATGGATTTATTATGATAAATGATTTAGCTTACTTGAGACAACATGTAATGGGGGATTTCGTAACTTTAAATAATATTTTTTAAGATTTTTACACACAAATAGTGTTTTTCTCATATCTCCTTTTTTAGAAGTCAGGATGAATTTATTCATCCTGACTTTTTTTGAATGAATATTTAAATTATAATATTTAATACGAATTATATATTATGTAATGATATTGAAAATAAATATTCAATAATTTATTAAAAAATTTTAAGGAGATGTTTTTATGAAGAAAATAATCAAAAAGATTACCGGTGTAGTTATTTCATGTGTAATGCTTACAAATTTATTTGTAGTATCTGCTGTAGATGGGGTAAATATATCTGAAATTACAGTTAGTAGTCAAAATGCAAGTATAGGTCAAACTGTTGAAATAAGTGTTGATATATCTGCCGCACAAGAATTTGGTGGAATGCAATTGGAACTTTCCTATAATAACACTCAATTAGAGTATGTTTTGGACAGCGGTGCTATTAATGAAACTCTTGGTACAACAGCCATGGTAAAAACTTTAGATTATGCGGTTGTTGATTCGGAAACTTCAAAATTGGCATTTGTATATG
>JAEXNS010000072.1 GCA_023439605.1 Bacillota bacterium
CATTATAATTATTATTGTATATATTAAATTTATTATTTAAATTTTGTTATTATATAAATCATTTTGAAAGGACTTGTCTTTAATATATGAAAAAACCATTTATAACAAAAGAATTAGTTGAAAAAATTACACAGGAATTTCCTACTCCTTTTCATATTTATGATGAAAAGGGAATAAGAGAAAATGCAAGAAACCTTATGAAAGCATTTTCATGGAATAAAGGTTTCAAAGAATATTTTGCTGTTAAGGCTACCCCAAATCCGTTTTTATTAAACATTCTTAAAGAAGAAGGTTGTGGTGCAGATTGTTCTTCTTTAACTGAATTGATGATGAGCGAAGCTTGTGGTTTTAGTGGTTCTGATATAATGTTCTCATCAAATGTTACTCCTGCTGAGGATTATATTTATGCATCTAAATTAAATGCAGTTATTAACCTAGATGATATAACACATATTGACTTCATAGAAAAGTTAATAGGAATTCCAAAAACAATTTCATGCAGATTTAATCCTGGTGGATTATTCAAAATAGCAAATCACATAATGGACTCTCCTGGAGATGCAAAATATGGATTTACTTCTGAGCAAATGATAGAAGGTTTTAAAATTTTAAAATCAAAAGGTGTTGAAAACTTTGGTATTCATGCGTTTTTAGCAAGTAACACAACCGACAATGAATACTACCCTACTTTAGCAAAAATTTTATTTGAAACAGCCGTTAAACTTAAAAATGAAACTGGTGCAAATATTAAATTTATCAATTTATCTGGTGGAATAGGAATTCCATATAAACCTGACCAAGCAAAAAATGACATAATGATAATTGGCGAAGGAGTTAGAAAAGCTTTTGAAGAAATTTTAGTTCCTGCTGGATTGGGTGATGTAGCTATATATACAGAATTAGGTAGATACATGCTTGCTCCTTTTGGACATTTGGTAACAAAAGTTTTACATGAAAAACATACACATAAAGATTATATCGGTGTAGATGCTTGTGCAGCAAACCTTATGCGACCTGCAATGTATGGTGCTTATCATCATATCACTGTACTTGGAAAAGAGAATGAATCATGTGACTTTAAGTATGATGTTACAGGTGGTTTATGTGAGAATAATGACAAATTTGCTATAGATCGTATGTTACCTAAAATTAATATTGGAGATTATTTAGTTCTTCATGACACTGGTGCTCACGGATTTGCTATGGGTTATAACTATAACGGAAAGTTGAGATCTGCTGAAATACTACTTGAAGAAAATAACGAAGTTAAGCTAATAAGACGTGCAGAAACTCCTGAAGATTATTTTGCAACTTTTGACTTTACTGATTTTTTTAAAAAATAGATTAAAATTTTATTTATAAATTATTATTTTGAAAATAGTATTACTATTCAGCCAATAAAGGTAAAGTTTACGATTTTGCAAGAGTTTCGACTCTGTGGAGTCGACCGGGCTTTCCGGTCGCCCTAGAGCTTCGGTAAAATATCTTTGCACTATACATTGGCTGAATAGTAACCAATAAAATCTATTTATTAAATAAAAATAGAAGGATTAAAACAATATAATTTGAAAGAGGTTTTAATAATGAATGAAGCTGAAAAGTATGCAACTATAGTTGATATTTTACATTCTGAAAATAATTTTTATAATGCCTCCCAAAAATGTCTTTACATTATAAATAAAGAAATTGATTTATACAGTTTTGAAATAATTGAACCACAAAATACCATCCAATTATTTCAAAAAAATATAGATAAGGATAAAGATTATATAGAAACAGTTGAAATTTTCCAAACTTATGACAACACAAAAATAAAAATCAAAGTTATTCATAAAAAGAATGCAACCTTTGAAATATCAATGTTTATAAAACTAATTTTTAATTATTACGAAAAACAAAAACAAATAGATATTGCACAAACCGCACTTCTTTATGATAATTTAACTAATTTGCCTAATATGTCTAATTTTTCTAATCACTTAGAGGATTTAGTTATCCAAAACAAATCTTCATTATATTCTGTTTTATACATGAATATAAAGAAATTTTCTTTATTAAACAAAAAATTTACATTTGATATTGGAAATAATATTTTAAAACTAGTCGGAGATAAAATCAATAGTGTTTTAGACGAAGATGAATTATTTGCAAGATTAGGTGGAGATAATTTTATAGCCTTAATAAAAAAAGAAAATTTAGGTTTTTTTACAAAGTACATTGCATCATTGCCTATATGTTTAAATACACTAAAAAAATCAAATGTAGAATTTACGATTTCTTTTTACGCTGGAGTATATGAAATAACTGGTGAAGAAGATTCATTTAATACCATAATTGATTATTCTAACATTGCCTACACTGTATCTAGAAACTCAATAACTGAAGATATAGTTTATTATAATCAAGAAATACATAATCAAATTATTTTGGAAAAAGAGTTAGAGAGCCTAATGCCTTATGCACTAAAAAACAAAAACTTTATTGTTTTTTATCAACCAAAAATCAATTTAAAAACATTTAAGTTAGAAGGTGCAGAAGCACTTATTAGATGGGATAAAGATGATACCCTTCTACTTCCAATGGATTTTATTCATCTAGCAGAACGTAATGGGTTTATATGTGAAATTGATTTTTATGTATATGAAACTATATGTAAAACTATTCGTGAGTGGTTAGATGAAGGTATTAAGCCTGTTACCATTTCTATAAATTTTTCAAAACTTCACCTTAATAACCATAATTTTGTAAACGAAATAATCGACATAACTGTAAAATATGCTGTACCACCAAAATACCTTGAAATTGAGTTTACAGAAACATCCTATATAGATGATTTTAAAAATTTATTTCAAGTAGTAAGCGAACTGAGAAAATTCGGAATTATGATTTCTATGGACGATTTTGGTACAGGTTTTTCTTCATTAAATCTTTTAAAAGATATTCCTGTAGATGTTTTAAAGTTAGACAAGGACTTTTTAAATAGAGCCGACAATAATATTTTAAAAGATATACATTTTGATTATTTAAAAATCGACAAAAGCTTGTTAGATAATAACGGTTCAATTGAAAGAGAAAAAATAATCATAAAAAATGTTATTTCAATGGCAAAGGAATTAAATATAATAGTTGTTTCTGAGGGTGTTGAAACTGAAGAGCAAGCTATTTTCTTAAAGGAAATCGGCTGTGATTTGGCACAAGGTTATTTATTTGATCGACCTATGCCAATAGACAAGTTTAAAGAAAAAATGCTTACAGAATCATATGGTGATATATTCAAATAATTCAAATTAAATTTATTTGTCTAGATTTTCAAGGTAAATGAAATTCTCGTTCGACTCCGCAGAGTCGATATCTCTGCAAAATTGTTAACGTTATTACTTACCATATTCGTAACGCAAAGGTATATGTCCCGAAGGTCCAGGGCTATCGGAAAGCCCGGTCGACTCCGCAGAGTCGAAATATTGAATAGTGATTAATTGTTTAAAATTTTGTTTTTTTTAATAAAATACTATGGACTTATTTTAATAAATATAGTATAATAATATAATGTTCACTAAATATTTTTTTATCTCTAATGTAATAATTTATAATATAAATCAACATTAAATATTAATTTTATGTTGATTTTCTGTTGAGAAATTACATTAATTAAAAATTATTAAGTAAACATTTAAATAGTTTTGAAAAATAAGAAGTTTTTATTGCTTATTTTTATTAAATTTTAAAATATGTTTTGGAGGAATTAATTAATGACATTAATTAAAAAAGCAACTGCCATATTATTAAGTATTGTTATGATTGTATCTTTTTCAGGATGCGGAAAATCTACTTCTTGGGCAATGAAATATGGTGATTATGAAGCTAAAGCTGGTGTTTTATTGTACTATCAAATGCAAGCATATAATGAAGCTTTGGATAAAGCTAAAAAGGAAAACCCTGATCTTGATACAGCTGATCTAAAAGCTGTACAAGCTTTAAATTTTGAAGGACTACCCATAAAAGAATGGATAAACAATCAAGCATCAGATAACTTACGTAAATATCTTGCTGTGCAATCAAAATTTGATGAATATGGTTTAAGTTTAACAGATGATGAAGTCTCTGAAGTTGATAAAAATTTTGAAACGTACTGGTCTTATTTTGAAGAAATGTTTACTAAAAACGGTATAGGAAAAGAATCATATAGAGATGTTATGACACTAACTTATAAAAGTAATGCTCTTTTTAAACATTTTTACGCAAAAGGTGGAATAGAAGAATATCCTGAAGAAGATCTAGAAAATTACTACAAAGAAAATTATGCAAGAGTTAAATACATAGCTTTAAACTTAGCTGATTCTGCTGGTTCAGAATATGATCAAGCTAAAAAAGATGAAGTTAAAAAAATGGCTGAAGACTATATAGAAAGAGCTAAAAAAGGCGAAGAATTTGATTCTCTAATAAAAGAATATAATGATTATTATCAAGCATTAAGTGCAGAAAATACTACTGATGAAAATGCCGAATTACCAACTGAAGGTTCAGAAGAAATAGTTTCAGAAACTACTACAGCTGAAAGTGAAGTAAATTCATCTGTTGAAAGCACTGTTTCTGGTGAAGAAGATTCAGACACTACAACTACTTCTACATCAGAAGAAAGCGATGACTCATCTGTTACAACTACAGTAAAAAATGAAGAAGATGATACCATTACAAGTATAGACGAAACAGAAGATGATACTGTTACAACTACAGCCGATGAAGATGCAACTTCTGAAGAAGCTGCTGATCCTTATGTAAACGAACAAATTATTGCTAAAGGAAAAGATGAAAGTTATAATCCTTCAAAAGCTGTAAATGAAGCAATTTTTAATGATGCAAAAGTTGATGGTGACCCTATATTTGTTGAAGATAAAGAAAACTTAAAATATTATGTTGTTGTAAGACTTGATATATGGGAAAGAACAGACTTATGGACTGATGAATATAAAGTTTCTTTACTATTAGAAATTTTAGGTGATAAATACGATGAAAAATTACTTTCATTTGCAACACTTGAATCTATAAACAGAAACGAACGTGCTTTTAAACGTTACGATCCATTTAACTTAAAATTTGAATAATATAATGAAAAATCCACCTATAAGGTGGATTTTTCATTATATTATTCAAATAAAAATTAATTTTTATAGCGTATATCCTTTTTTATCTATTTTGGTTTTTTCTAAATTCCAAATAACTTTCTAGTATAATAGTTGCAGCAACTGCATCAACTATAGCCTTTCTTTTTTTTCCCCTTGTATTTGTTTGATTTAAATAGTTGTGTGCAGAAACTGTTGTACATCTTTCATCCCATAACTTTATTTCTATTTTATTTTCAAGAGCTTCTGCTAATTTTTCCGAAAATAATTGACATTTTTCAGCTCTTTCACCTATAGTACCATTCATGTTTTTAGGATATCCTACTATCACTTCATTTGCACCGTTTTGTACAGCCATATCTTTTACTTTTTCTATACACTTCTCAAAATTTCTCTCTTCAATTACCCCTAAAGGAGATGCAAGATACTCCATAGCATCGGAAATAGCTATACCTGTTCTTGCATCCCCAAAATCAACAGCTAGTATTTTCAACAAATCACCTTCCTATTTTTAATTTACCAAGGCACTACAGTACCAATTATTTCATTTATATCTTTTATGTTGTTTTTATTTAAAAAATCATCCATTTCATCAATTATATTGATAGGTGCAAAAGGATTTGTAATTATTGCTGTACCTACTTGTATTGCACTAGCACCTGCCATCATCATTTCAATTGCATCTTCTCCTGAATAAACACCACCCATACCTATTACAGGTATACTTACAGCATTTGCAACTTGCCAAACCATTCTCAATGCAACAGGAAAAACTGCTTGGCCAGATAAACCACCAACATTATTTTTTAATACTGGTCTTCTAGTTTTTAAATCTATTCTCATACCTAAAAGAGTGTTTATTAAAGAAACTGCATCTGCACCAGCTGCCTCAACAGATTTTGCTATAGATGCTATATCAGTAACATTTGGAGATAATTTTACAATAAGTGGTTTTTTAGTTGCTTCTCTTACTTTTGCTGTAATGTTTGCAGCTGAGTCGCATGAAACACCAAAAGCCACTCCACCCTCTTTTACATTTGGACAGGATATATTTAGCTCAATCATATGAACATCAGTTTTATCTAATTTTTGGGCTATTTCAACACACTCATCGACAGTAGAACCTGCAATATTCGCTATTATAACTGTATCTTTTTTTAGTAAATTTGGCAACTCTATTTTAATAAAAAAATCTATTCCTGGATTTTGTAATCCAACAGAATTTAAAATTCCCTTTGACGTTTCCGCTATTCGTGGAGATAAATTACCATTTCTTAATTTTAATGTAGTTCCTTTTGTAGAAATTCCACCTAATTTAGAGAGAGGATAAAAGTGTTCATACTCTCTACCATATCCAAAAACACCTGATGCAGGTATAATTGGATTTTTAAACTCCACTCCTGCAATCTTAACAGATAAATTTGACATTACCAAACTACCTCCTTAGCATTATATACAGGGCCATATTGACATACATGAGTAAATTTTTCTTTTCCATTTATATTGCTCTTGCATGCACAAACTAAACATGCACCAACTCCACATCCCATTCTTTCTTCTAAAGACACTTGGCAATGTATATCATTTTCTTCTGCAATTAAAGCAATAGATTTTAACATAGGTGTAGGTCCACAAGCAAATATTGCATCTGGTTTTTGAATTTCTATTTCTTCTTTAAGTGGTGATGTTACAAAACCATGAAATCCTGATGAACCATCATCTGTACATAGTATAAATTTAGCACCTGTTTTAATATAATCTTCTTCTAAAATAGCTGTTTTTGCATTTCTAAATCCAATAATCACCACAGCTTTTGAGCCGAATTTTTTTGCCAAAGGAAGTAGTGGTGGTGTTCCAATTCCTCCACCAACTATTATAATTCTATTTATATCTTTATTTATAAGTTCTTTTGTTTTTAAATCAAATCCTTTACCCAAAGGGGCAACTATATCCATAGTTTGTCCTTCATTTATTTCAGCTAACTTTTCTGTTCCATCGCCTCTTACCTGAAAAACAATTCTTAAAGTACCTTTTTCTTTGTCTATTTCACAAATAGAAATTGGTCTTCTTAAAGAATATCCGTCTGGTAATATATGTACAAACTGTCCTGTTTTAGATATTTTAGCTATTTCCGGACATAAGATTACAAAATCATAAATTTGCTCTGCAATAGCAGTTTTTTTCAATACAAGATATTTACCTTGTGTATACTTCATTATATTCACCTTTCACTTTTCAAAATATATTTATTAGCCGCCCAAATAGGGCGGCTAATAAACTTAAATTTTTGTTATATCTACTAACTCTACATCATCCATAGTTCTTTTGCTCATAAGTACATTTGCAAGTGCTTTTGCAGTGTCTATAGCAGTTAAAGAACATATTGATCTTTCAACAGATTTTCTTCTCATTTTTACACTATCCCTTGCTGGAAGTCTTCCTTTTTCAGAAGTAGAAATAACGTAATTAACTTTTCCACTTTCAAGCAATGACATTATATCATTTCCACTTTCAGAAATTTTACTTACCAAGTTTGTTGCTATCATATTTCTGTTTAACACACTAGCAGTTCCACTTGTTCCATAAAGTTCAAATCCCATTTGAGAAAATTTATCTGCTATTGCTATAACTTCTTGTTTATCCGTATCTCTAACTGATATAAGTACTCCACCTTCACGTTTTAAATCAAAACCAGCAGCTACAAGACCTTTTAGCAATGCATCTTCAAAAGTTTTTGCAATTCCCAAACATTCACCTGTTGACTTCATTTCTGGACCTAACATCGTATCAACATCATGTAGTTTTTCAAAGCTAAATACTGGTACCTTTACAGCTACATAATCAGACTCTTTATACAATCCACTTTCAAATCCCATTTCTTTTAAAGTAGAACCCAACATTATTTTTGTAGCTATGTCCACCATAGGTATTCCTGTTACCTTACTTATATATGGAACTGTTCTTGATGAACGTGGATTTACTTCTATTACATAAACTTCGTTATTATAAACAACATATTGAATATTTACTAAACCAATTACCTTTAATTCGAGTGCCAATCTTCTAGTATATTCTATAATTGTTTCTTTTATTTTTTTAGATAAAGTTTGTGCAGGATATACAGAAATAGAGTCACCAGAGTGAACTCCAGCTCTTTCAATATGCTCCATTATACCAGGAATAACAAAATCTGTACCATCGCAGATTGCATCTACTTCAACTTCTGTACCCATCATATATTTGTCAATCAATACTGGATTTTCAAGCATGGTTCTCATGATTATTTCCATATATTCTTCTACATCTTTTGAAGAATGTGCGATAATCATATTTTGTCCACCTAACACATAGGAAGGTCTTAACAAAACAGGATAACCAAGTTTTTCAGCAACATTTACAGCTTCCTCGGCATTCATTACTGTAAATCCTTCTGGACGAGGAATTTTACATCTTTCAAGTAGCTCATCAAAACGTTCTCTATCCTCAGCAGCATCTATACTATCGGCAGAAGTTCCCAATATATTTATACCCATATCTGATAAATGTTTCGTTAATTTTATTGCAGTTTGCCCACCAAACTGAACAACTACTCCAAATGGTTGTTCAGTTTCAATTATAGCCTCAACATCTTCTTTTGTAAGTGGGTCAAAGTATAGTCTATCTCCGGTATCAAAGTCTGTAGATACAGTTTCTGGGTTGTTATTGCAGATTATTGCTTCAAAACCAGCTTCCTTCAAAGCCCATACACAATGAACAGAACAATAATCGAATTCTATACCTTGGCCTATTCTTATAGGACCAGAACCAAAAACTATTACCTTTTTCTTGCCTGTATTTTCTCTTTCTATAAACTGCTTTGCTTCATTTTCTTCATCAAATGTAGAGTAAAAATAAGGAGTTTCAGCTTTAAACTCTCCTGCACAAGTATCAACCATTTTAAAAACAGCTCTACGACGAGCAGGGCATTTTTTCCCTGATAGTCTCTCTATAGTTGCATCTAAATAACCATAATTTTTAGCTATCATATATTTTTCTTCTGTAAGGTCACCAGTTGCCAATTCTTTTTCAAGTTCAACCAAGTTAAGTAACTTATACAAAAACCAATTATCAATCATTGTTATTTCATGAACTTCATCTACAGAAATTCCTCTTTTTAATACCTCATAAACTTGGAAAGCTCTTTCGTCATCAACAACTTTAAGTTTTTCAAGCAATTCTTCAGTTGTCAAGTCCTCAAGTTTTTTCAAGTTCAATGTATCTATACCTAATTCTATTGATCTAACAGCCTTCATCATTGCCTGTTCAAAACTGGTTCCTATTGACATTACTTCCCCAGTAGCCTTCATTTGAGTACCTAGAAGTCTTTTTGCATAAACAAATTTATCAAAAGCCCATTTAGGGAATTTTATAACAACATAGTCAAGTGCTGGCTCAAAACAAGCATAAGTTTTTCCAGTAACTTGATTTAAAATTTCATCTAGTGAATATCCTATTGCTATTTTTGTAGCAACTTTTGCTATTGGATAACCAGTTGCTTTTGAAGCTAAAGCAGATGATCTAGATACCCTTGGGTTTACTTCAATAACAGCATACTCAAAACTAGTTGGATGAAGTGCAAACTGACAGTTACAGCCACCTTCTACTTTTAACTCAGATATGATATTTATAGCTGCTGTTCTAAGCATCTGATATTCTCTATCTGTTAAAGTTACTGCTGGTGCAATAACTATACTATCACCTGTATGGATACCAACTGGATCAAAGTTTTCCATAGAACATACTGTTATAACGTTTGACTTACTATCACGTATAACTTCAAACTCTATTTCTTTCCATCCGCTTATACATTTTTCAATTAAAACTTGGGTAATTGGCGATAATCTAAGTCCATTTTTTGTTACATCTCTTAATTCTTCTTCGTTATGAACTATTCCTCCACCTGTACCACCAAGTGTAAAAGCAGGTCTAACTATTACTGGATAATCAATGATTTCTGCAAAGTCAACTGCATCTTGAATATTTTCAACAACTTTTGAAGGAATACAAGGTTCACCTATCTTTTCCATAGTATCCTTAAAAGCTTGTCTATCTTCAGCTTTATGAATAGTTTCAGGATTTGCTCCTAATAGTTTTACATCATGTTTATCCAAAAAGCCTTCTTTTGCCAACTGCATAGATAATGTCAATCCTGTTTGTCCGCCTAAAGTTGAAAGAACACTATCCGGCTTTTCTATTTCAATAACTCTTTTTACAACATCTAAAGTTAAAGGCTCTATATATATTTTATCTGCCATTGCTTTGTCTGTCATAATAGTAGCTGGGTTTGAATTAATAAGAACTACTTCTAGACCTTCTTGCTTTAATGCACGACATGCCTGAGTTCCAGCATAATCAAATTCTGCTGCCTGTCCAATTACTATAGGTCCAGATCCAATTACAAGTACTTTTTTTATATCTGTTCTTAAAGGCATATTATTTTCCCCCCATTTTTTTAATAAATTCGTCAAATAAATAGGTTGTATCTAGTGGGCCTCCAGGTGCTTCTGGGTGGAATTGTACTGTGAAAGCGTTACAAGCCTTATATCTAACTCCTTCACATGTTTTATCGTTTGCATTTACGTGTGATACTTCTCCCCATGCTTCATCAACAGTTTCAGAAACTACTGCATAACCATGATTTTGACTTGTAACAAAAGTTCTGTCCAAAAGCAAATCTACAACAGGTTGATTTTCACCACGATGACCATACTTTAGTTTTTCGGTTTTTGCACCATATGCAAGTGCTAAAACTTGATGCCCCATACATATACCAAACATAGGAATTTGTAATTTTGAAATATCATATAAATTTTTTATAACCTCTACATTTTCAGATGGATCTCCAGGTCCGTTTGTAAGCATAATTCCATCTGGATTTAAGGCTTTTACCTCTTCCGCTGTAATGTTTGCAGGCACAACAATGACGTTACAACCTAGCTCTAACAACTTATTACGTATTTTACGCTTATATCCAAGATCTATTAGCACTACTTTATATTTTGCATTATCTGCAAAGAACTCAACATTTTGCTTTGTAGTAACATTTTTTACTGCATCTTTTATATTAAATGCATTTATTTTTTCTAATAGTTCTTCTTTTTTTGCGTATACATCTTCTGTTGTTATTACACCATTCATAACGCCAGCTTCTCTAATTATTCTTGTTAATGCTCTTGTATCTATAGAATGAATACCAACAATATTTTGCTTAACCAAAAAATCATTTACATTTCCTTGAGAACGAAAATTTGATGGTTGATTGCACCATTCCCTAACAATATAGCCACTTAAATATGCTTTATTTGATTCAAAATCTTCTTCATTTACACCATAATTCCCTACCAAAGGAAAAGTTTGAGTTACAATTTGTCCATAGTAACTAGGGTCTGTTAAAGTTTCTTGATAACCTGTCATAGCCGTTGTAAATACAACCTCACCTACAACAGTTCCCTTTACACCAAAAGAACACCCTGTAAAGATTTTGCCATTTGCTAATAATAAATACGCTTTTTCACATTTATTAAACAAAGTCATTATATCATTCCCTTCAAATACAAATAATTTTATAATTTAATATATGAACATAAATCTTCTTTCATTCTTAAGGCTTCTCTTCTTGCAGCCTTTGCAAATTCTTTTTCATTACATCCTTCTTGTTTATAAGCACACATAATTGCCCTAGATGAGTTGACTATAGCACCTAAACCTTTATCATCAAAAGCTTTTGCTACTCCCTCAGCTCCACCACCTTGTGCACCATAACCTGGAACCAAGAACATTGTATGAGGTAATCTTTCACGCAATTCCTTTAACTGTTCAGGATATGTAGCACCTACTACTGCACCTACAGAAGAATACCCGTACTCACCAACTTGTGAGCTACCCCATTTTTCACACATATCACCCATGATTGCATAAACTGGAGTTCCATCTATAAGTCTATCTTGTAACTCTCCGCTAGATTTGTTTGATGTTTTTACTAAAACAAAAATACCTTTATCACTTTGTTCACAAATGTTTAGTAGGGGTTCTATACCATCTGTACCCAAATATCCATTTACCGTTAAGGCATCAGCTCCAAAAGGTTCACATTCGTTTATTCCTACTGTAACCTTACCCAAATGTGCACTTGCATAAGCTTCCATAGTAGAACCTATATCATTTCTTTTTCCAT
>JAEXNS010000162.1 GCA_023439605.1 Bacillota bacterium
AATTTAAAAAGTACATTTATATATTTATCGACAATACAAGAAAATGTTCTATAGTTTTTTTATTTTTAAATAACATTTAAAACATTTATTCCCTTAAGATGTATTTACATTATTTATTATTTAATCCATTGTATCACATAGCATTGTAAAATGCAATATTTAAATCAAAAAACATTATTTTTTTTGTATATTAAATATATTTTCAAATAAAAAAAATTTGACATTTATTTATATAAAGAATATAATATAAATAAAAACACAATACAAAGGACAAAATTATGTATTATATAATAGAAGAAAAATTAAACCCTATAAACAAAATCCCTTCAGAAAATGAAATTTTGGTTGCCATTTTTACTGAAGAAGAATGGGAAGATAACAAAAGTTTGCTCAACTTTAATTATGAACATTTTCATGATATAGAACAAATCAATTACACAAAGGCAGAGGTTTTTCCTGATTTTCTCTATGTTACTTTATCGTTAATTGATTTCAAAAATATCCTTGGTGAAAATATCAAATTAAAATTTTATGTTGTTGATAATAAAGTTATTTTTATAGACAAAAATAAAATAGCAGAAAACATTATAAAAAAATCATTTTTAAATAGAAAATGGAGAAATCCATCTTTAGAAAGATTTATCTATGACTTTTTTGAAATAATCATTGAAAATGATATTGCTATTTTAAATGACTATGAAAAAAAATTATCTTTGTTGGAAGAAAATCTTTTAGATGGTGTTTTAGAGGACTTTACAAAAAAGATTTTAAAAATAAGAAAAGAATTGCTCGAACTTCGTGTACACTATGAGCAATTAATAGATGTTGGACAAGAATTACAAGAAAATGAAAATGGTTTTTTTAACAAAAAAAACTTAAATCATTTTAAATTATTTACCGAAAGAGTGGAAAGACTTCAAAATAATACTTTAATGTTACGAGATTTTTGTATACAAATACGTGAAGAATACAAATCACAAATAGATCTGCATCAAAATAAAATAATGCAAATACTAACTGTTGTAACCACTATATTTTTCCCTCTTACCCTTATAGTTGGATGGTACGGAATGAACTTTGTTTACATGCCTGAATTAAACTCAAAAATAGGCTATCCTGGTGTAGTTACTTTTAGTGTTTTGATAGTTGTTTTTTGTATTTGGATATTCAAAAAGAAAAAATTTTTTTAAAATTTACTTTTCATCTAACTCGCAATAGATATTCATAATTCTATCACATTTGTATACGATAATAGTATACAAGATAAAGAATAAATTATTCTTTATCTTGTAACAAACATTTTAATAAATGTTAATAGGTACTTCCGTTTTTTCATAATCTAAAAATAAATATGTATATGTAGAACGAGAACAAAACGAAGAATTAAATATTATTTAGAGTGTTAATAATTTTAATCCCCTTTAATTATGACAAACCTAAATTTTTTTAAAATTACTTTTTTCAACCCTGTCCCCCAATAATTTTTTCGGATGTACCTATAATGTTACTTTTCTTAATCATTAGCTGAAATAGCTTTTGATATTTTCTCATAACCATTCCTTATTTCTTTTCCCTAAATTTCTTTTCCCCTTACTTTTTTCAAAAAAGTAAGGGGAGTTTTTTTGCATAATAAAACAATAAACCTTTTGATTTATTCAAAAGGTTTATTGTTTTATTTCTATCATTTTTTTTCTAGACATTTCATCTATTCCAAGTTCTTTATATAATGCTTTTTTAGTTAATTTTGAAATATCTATACTTTCTTTTACTGCCAAATCATAAAGCCATTGTGGTAAAGAGACACTTTTCTTTACTTCCCTTTCAAAATGAGTTTTTGAATATTCATCTACTTCTACTGTTACTATTTTTATAAAAGCCCTTGAATATTCTTCACTAAGTTTTGGTTTTATGGTATCTATATTTGATGGTAAAGGTGCTATTTCTTTTTTTAATTGCATATTAAATAAATATTTTGCAAGCAAGTTTATCCCTTTAGATAAAGTGCCATTAAAATCATCACCAAATATCGCTAAATTATTTAAATCAGGGAAAACCAAACACAACTTTCCATCTGGTCTTTGAAAAAAACAGCCAGGATATGAATATAACATTTTTTGCCACCCCCATTTATTTATATCTTCTACACCTACATTAATTATATTCCATAATCAATACTATGTCAACATTATTAAATATAGAACATAAAAATATCATATATATACCTATTTATTTGATTATAATCTTTTTATTGGACATTTTTAAACAATAAAGGTTACCATTCAGCCATAATAATGCATAAGTATTTTACAGAAGATGCCGTGTCACAAGAAAACCCGGTCGACTTCGCAGAGTCGAAACTCTAAAAATCTGTAAATTTTGCCTTTAGTGGCTGAATAATAACGCTTTATAAAACTATATTCTATGCTATTAATAAATATTTATTCATGGAAAAAATAAGGTAAAATCCTATATATATAATGTACAACATATCCCCACCAGTGTGTACCCTGACTATATGTTAGGAAGTAGAAATTACCCTTTGATAAATCTGATGTATATACAAACTCGTTTGTATATTTTTTCATAGCTTCAACCTGTGGAGCAATATTAGGATAAGCTATATCTTCGTTACCAGTTGCACAAAAAACAAAATACTCCCTATTTGAATATCCAGATTGTTTTGCAGTATTTGATAAAATGCTTGCTTTTTCAGCTGCTGAACCACCTGTCCAACAGTCGCCACTCAACGGCATAAAATATTGGAAATAGTCAAGTTGATTTAAAAATACTTCCCAAGTCGCAACGCTACCCATTGAAAATCCACCAAATGCTCTATGTTTTCTTGAAGCTTTTAAATCTTCAACTGAAGTAGAATTTGCATATGTATTATACTTTCCCTCAACAGCAGGTAGAAGATCTTTTACAAGTTCTTTGTGGAAATTTTTTGCATTAGAATTTGTATCCGAGCCACTTCCATTATTAAATGTAGGAGTTACAATAATCATTGGTTCCATATCACCATTCATAATCATATGATCTAAAATAGGTTTCATCATTTTTTCAACAATTAAAACTGTATTTTCATTTTCTCCTCCACCATGCATTAGATAAAAGATATTATATTTCTTAGTTTTATCATTTGCGTTATATCCATATGGCAAATAAACATTTGCGTACTTTGTAAGAGGACTTGAATGAACTGACGTCTTATAGGTAAGCTTTTCAAGTGTACCTTGTTTTGAAGCAGCGGATAAATATCCTGATGGTGCTGATGCATGCTGTAAGTTTGCTTCATATTTAAAATCACTTACTGGCTCCTCAATAATAGGCTCTTTCTTCATCAATTTCCATTTTAAAGCCACTATATCTAATGAGTCCAAATCACCATCCAAAAACATATCGGCTCTTTCAGCTTGTTCTGAAGTAAGTGTAATTATACCTAATAAATACTTTTGAAATAAAACTAAATCAACAATGCTTATTTTACCATCTAAATCCAAATCTCCAACAATGCTAAATATAGACTCATTTTTATAAGGACTTTCTGTACCTGCAATTGCACCAATAATATTATCTGCATAAAAATCAATAGTACTTTCAGGAGTTTCTAAGTACACAGACATGTTGGTTGCACCCGCTGGCAATAGGAAATTTGTATTTTCTATCTTTGTCCATGTATTTGCTTTTGCAGTTACCAAAGCTACTTCTGCATAATTCGCTTCTCCATTCAAGTCATATTGCAAGGTCATTTTTATATTCTCTTCTGATGAACCTGTTTTATACATAACCATTGCACTAAAACTATATTCAGTTCCAGCAACAAATGTTGTTGGTAATTTGTACTCCACACCGTTCCATGCATCCGCACGACCAGAAACATAAACCGATGAATCACTTCTGTATCCTATACTTGAATCAACGCTTAAAATTGCACTACCTCTAGCGGCCCAAGATTCTGTTGTTCCATTTTCAAAACTACTATTTAAATAATAATCTTCACTGGCTTTTACTATGTTTTTTTCAGTCATTACATTTAATTTTAAATTATCATATTCTGTATTTGCACTTATAGTATTTTCTGACTTAGGTATAATTAAAAACAAACCCGCCATCATAATTGCTGAAGTTGCTATTGCAATTATTTTACTAATTCTCATTTTACCCCTACCTTTCAATAATCACCCAAATATATTTGATTTTTATGAATATTTTTAAAAAGCACATCTCCTTTCTTTTTTTATACATCACATCACATGATTTTTGTAGCTAATAAAAGATTACATTAGCCACTGTAAAATATGAAAATACTTGTACATTAACAATTACTAAATCAACTTAATTTAATAATATTTTTTATAATTTAGTTAATTTAAACAATATATTTATATATACAATATTAATTGTATATATATTTTCTTTATTTGTCAATAGACAAATGTGCTATAATGCTATATTTTTTCATTACTATGTTTTTTTCAACACGTTTAATCTCTTACTTTTTAAATATTTATTGAATTAAACTACATATTATGGTATAGTGTATATATAAAAATCAAAAAAATATATAGGAGATGATGTTTTTGGAAATTATTAGGGTTAAAAAGAACAAAAAATTATATTTAGATTTACTTTTACTAGCTGACGAACAAGAGAACATGATTGATAAATATCTTGAAGAAGGAGAAATGTTTGTACTAAACGACAACGGAATCAAAGCAGAATGTGTTGTACTTAAAATATCTGCAGAGGATTATGAACTTAAAAACATAGCAGTTGATCCCGCTTTTCACAGGCAAGGATATGGTAAAAAACTTATGGACTTTGTATGCGATTTTTACAAAGATAAAAATATATATGTTGGTACTGGTGACAGTAAAATAACTATTCCATTTTATGAAAAGTGTGGATTTACAAAATCTCATATAATAAAAAATTTCTTTGTTGACAATTATGACCACCCTATTTTTGAAGATGATACGCAGATGATAGATATGATTTATTTAAAAAAATGTAGTAATGCATGTAATAGGATTGATGAATAACAATGAAGGAACTTGAAATTATAATATATAATATTCCGTCCTAACAGTTGTGAATATGCAGAATTATAAATGTGTATGTAAAGACATATTTTTGTGGATTTATCTAAGTGGATATATAGTAAATATTGAATTTATCAATTATACAAATGAATAATTCACATATATTACGGCTACTATGCATTGTAATAATTTTTTTGCTTCAAAACTGATTTAACTGCAATAGTCGATCAAAACACCATCGTAAAAACTTGATATCAATATGAATTTATGTTACAATAAATACAATATTCTAGGTAAGGGCGAGAAAAAATTAGCAAATTAAAAATTTATTATATGTAAATTCGGATACAAATGTCCACATACTATTCAAGTTTTATTTACACAGATGTTGATATTAGATATAAGATGGCTGCTGATACCGCATCATTATATTGGGGTATCGTAGCTAAAAATAATAAAGGAGTGATTTAATGACATATATACCTAAACCCAAGCCTTGCTTCCTAGATGAAATGACGAAACATCAAGTTATAGATAGCAGACAGGTTTACAAACAAAATGATAAGTATTATTCTTGGGATGGGTTACATGGTGAGATTGAAGTATTTAACAGAAGAGGCTGGCATATCATGGTGTTAGATGCTTATGGTAATAAAATTAAAGACGCTGTAAAAGGGAGGAAGATTAATGTATAAGAAAACATTCATCGATGACTGTTTAAATGGTGAGGCTACTCTTTTTAATTTGGATGAATATATTGAATACTGGCACACTCATGACACAGAATTAACACTTCAAGATTTTATTGGTATGACAGACTACGAATTTGAAAAATGGGGTAAATCTTCTGATATAATCATTAGGGATATACTAAGATGTAGAAAAGATAAAATTGACTTTTCGACTTATTTATTTTTGAGTGAAAACAAACATCTCAATCGTTCTGAATTTCTTCATGAAAATAGAGCAAATGCATTAATTGCAAAAAGAAGTAAATCATCAATAAAAGGAGTTAAGGGTAAAAGATATCATACGCATAAAAAAAATATCAAATGAGAAAAATAAGGAATATTAAAATACCAACTTATTGATTTTATGAATTTATTTTATAAATAAGCCAAAAAATCATCTATTTCAATTTTTACGTTTTATTTACGAGATTTAGTAATATATTCAATATAAGATTAAATTAGTTTCAAATTTTGAATTTTAAAAAATACTCTGTAATATTAATAGAAAATAATTATTCAAATACAATACGCTCACAGATATGCGGATCAAATAAATAATGGAGTTAAAACAAAAAGCTCTATCAAAAGATAGAGCTTTTTGTTTATTAATTATATTTTATGGTTGGGGTGGAAGGATTTGAACCCTCGGAATGGTGGAGTCAGAGTCCACTGCCTTACCGCTTGGCGACACCCCAATAAATTACTTACAAAATTATATCATAAAAATTTAATCTTGTCAATAAAAATAATCGAGTAGGAGGGAAAATTAAATAATTCCCCCGACCTCTCACACCACCGTGCATACGGTTCCGTACACGGCGGTTCCTTAGTTTTCACGAACTTTCAAGAAATAGCCTGTTAGGGTTAAATAC
>JAEXNS010000086.1 GCA_023439605.1 Bacillota bacterium
ATATATCTATTATTTCCTCTGTTGACAAATCAAGCATTTTTAATAAATGTTTCATTTTTTTCATCCTCCTATTTAAGTATTGAATTTAAAATTTCAATAGCCTTGTCTATTTCTTGATAAGAAATTGTAAGTGGTGGCAATAGTCTAGCTTTTTCCTTTGCGGTTAAAATAAGCAATCCTTTTTCAAGTGCTTCTTTTACTACATCAACTGATTTTTTAGTCTTTAACTTTAACCCTAACATTAAGCCCAGTCCGTCTATTTTTTCGATTTCAGAAATATTTTTTAGTTTATTAATAATATATTCACTCTTTTTCGCAATTTCAGAAATAAATTCAGCATTCATTATTTTATCTAAAACAACATTTCCACCTGCACAAGCAATTGGATTTCCACCAAAAGTTGAACCATGTGTTCCTGCTGTTAAAACATTGCTACACTTTTCACTTGCTAAACAAGCCCCTATAGGAATTCCTCCAGCCAATCCTTTTGCCAATGTAGTTAAGTCTGGCTTAACATCATATAATTCTGATGTTAAAATAGCACCTGTTCTGCCCATTCCTGTTTGAACTTCATCTGCAATTGTAATTATATCTTTTTCTTTGCAAATATCAAAAATAGCATTTATAAAACTTTTCTCAAGTGGATTAACCCCACCTTCACCTTGAACAAATTCAAACATTACTGCACAAACACTGCTGTCTATTTTACTTTTCAAGTCCTCTATATTGTTTGTTTCAACGTTTATAAAGCCTTCAACAAATGGGAAAAAATAATTATGAAAACTATCTTGTCCAGTGGCTGATAAAGTACACAGAGTTCTTCCATGAAATGAATTTGTCAAGGTTATAATGTTATGACGACCTTTACCATATTTGTCGAAGCTGTATTTTCTTGCAAGTTTAATGGCACATTCATTTGCCTCTGCACCACTATTTCCAAAAAAAACTTTATCATATCCAGTAGCTTCACATAGCTTTTCTGCAAATTCTGATTGAACCTTTGTGTAGTAGTAATTTGATGTATGTTGTATACTTTTCACTTGATTACAAACTGCTTCAACCCAATCATCATTACAATATCCCAATGAATTTGTACCAATTCCACTACCAAAATCAATATATTTTTTACCATTTTCATCTGTAGCCTGTTGATTTTTACCTTTTTCAAGCACTAAATCAAAACGTCCATATGTACCCATTACATGTTCATTAAACTTTTTAATTGTTTCCATACTTATCACCCTTCAATATAGATTTTATTGTTACTATTTAGCCATATATAGGGTAGAGATATTTTACCTAAGGTCAGGGCGACCAGAAAGCTCGGTCGACTCCGCAGAGTCGAAACCCTTGTAAAATCGTAAGCTTTACCTTTAGTGGCTGAATAGTAATATTTTATTTAAATTGAGTTCCTATACCTTCGTTAGATAATAACTCTATTAATATTGAATGTGGAATTCTTCCATCTATTATAGAAGTTTTCTTTACACCTCTTCTTACTGCTTCAACGCAACAATCAATTTTTGGTATCATTCCACCAGAAATAATACCTTGTCTTTTCATAAATGGAACTTCACTTACATTTACGGACGGAATTAATGTTTCCGGATCATCTTTATCCCTAAGTAATCCTGCTATATCTGTCATTAAAATCAGATTTTCAGCGGAAAGTTCTGCTGCTATCCTTGAAGCTGCAGTGTCAGCATTTACATTCAAGGTATCTCCAAACTCATCTACTGCAACTGTAGCTATAACAGGTATATAGCCATTATCCAATGCATCTGTTATAGGTTTTGTGTTTACTTTAACTATATCACCCACATAACCCAAATCAACTTCTCCATTTATTCTTTCTGCCTTAAGCATACTTCCATCTATTCCACACATGCCTAAAGCTGTACCTTTATGCTCTGTCAATAGCCCTACTAATTCCTTATTAACCTTACCTGCTAAAACCATTTTAACTATATCTATAGTGTCTTTATCTGTGTATCTAAGTCCACCAATAAACTTACTTTCAATACCCAGTCTATTGAGCATATCATTTATTTCCGGCCCACCTCCATGAACTAAAACAACTCTCACACCAACTAAGGACAATAAAACTATATCACTCATTACTGCTTGTTTTAATTCATCGTTTGTCATAGCATTTCCACCATACTTGACAACCACCGTTTTGTTGTTGTATTTTTGAATATATGGTAGTGCATCTATTAATACTTGAGAACGTATTTTATTTGAAATTTTATCCATTTGATATTTCTCCTGATTTATTACTATTTATTAACTTCTATAATCTCCATTTATTTTCACATAATCATATGTCAAATCGCACCCCCAAGATGAAACCTCATAGATCCCTGATTTCAAATCTATATTTATGAATATTTCATCTTTAGATAAAACTTCTTTTGCATATTCTTCAGAAAAAGGTACTCCATAACCATCTTTACAAACATCTATTTTTCCATTTGCTGAAGATAAGGAAACATCTACTTTATTTATATCAAATTCGGCATCAGCATAACCAATAGCACAAAGTATTCTTCCCCAGTTTGCATCTTCACCAAACATAGCACACTTGAAGAGTGATGAACTAATAACACTTTTAGCCACCTTTATAGCTACATCTAAAGAAGTCGCTCCAGAACATGTACATTCTAATAATTTAGTAGCACCTTCCCCATCCTTTGCCAACATTCTTGTCATGTTCATCATAACTATGTATAGAGATTTCTTAAATATTTCATAATCTTCATTTTCTTCTTTTATTTCGGCATTTTGTGCCATTCCAGAAGCAAGAACACACACCATGTCATTTGTTGAGGTATCCCCATCAACTGATAGACAATTGTAAGTTATATTTACTATTTCCTTTAATGCCTTGTTTAAAAGCTCAGAAGAAATGGCTACATCTGTTGTAATAAAGTTTAATGTTGTTGCCATGTTTGGATGTATCATACC
>JAEXNS010000244.1 GCA_023439605.1 Bacillota bacterium
TTATTTGCATTCCGTTTGAGGCTAATAATTTTAGTTTTTCTTCCTCACCCAAATCGGCTAGTTTTTCTTTTAAATTCATCTCTTTATAAAGTATTCCACTTGTATTAAAAAACTTCTTTATATCTAAGCCACTCTTAATATACCACTTCTTTATCTCTTCAAAATCAGGGTTTTGCTCTTTAATATCTCTAAATTCATAATTTACTTCTTTTTCATCTAACCACTTTTTTGCTTTTTGACAAGTAGAACATTTTGAATAACATAAAAAAATCATTTATCTAACTCCTTTTAAATATACTTAACACCTTTTTTCTCTAATTTTTCACGATATAATTTTGCACGTTGTATAAACATAGTATCTATAGATTTATTTATAATAGATACTTTTAGTCCCATTTTCAAAGCACCATTTGCAGTTGCCGCTACACACGCACCAGCATCTATTCCACAAATTTTAACCTCTGTAATATCGTTTTCTTTTATAAACGTTTTCAATTTTTTATTTGAAAACGCATCGGAAAGTTGTTTTTCAAAATAATTTTCTGAAACAACATTTAATTTATGATATAATTTCGCTCCCTCTGTTCCACGCAAAGAATGTCCTACAATTATTTTAGAGATCAAATTATTAGGCACAACTTCAGCTATATAAATAATAATATAACCTTCCTTAACAGCCTCTTCAATGCTTGAATTTATATTTCTTGCCAATTTTTCTGGATGTTTAAATTTAAACTTTTTTACATTTCTTTTTTTACATAAATATTCATTTTGTACATCTACAACTAACAACGCCTTAGCCATTATATCAACTCCTCTATGTTTATGATAATTTATATGATACAACTTTTTGTATAAAGTGTCAATTAGATATTTAAAATTTAAATAAAAAAATACATATTTAAGACTTTACTCTTAAATATGTATTTTAGTTAAACTTACCCTAAAATGCTATATTATCGCCCATTAAATATTGCTTCATCAAAGCCAAATCGGCTACATCTACTAATCCATCTTTAGTTATATCTGCCATTTCGTATGCCTTACCACTTAAGATCGAATCCCCTACCAAATGTTGACTTAGTGATACTAAATCCGAATTATTTATTTTAGTGTCCCCATTTAAATCTCCATAATTTTCTTTAATCGAAGTACTTGTAGTAGTTTGTTCTGTTGTGATAGTAGTTGTAATTGTCTCTTTAACTTGTGGTTTCACAACAACAGTATAGTTAACTACACTACTCAATCCTCCATTTGTACCCAATATAACTTCTGAACCCGCACTATAGTCTCTTTGATATAAAATATAAGTTACATTTGGATTACCGTCATCTGTTAAAGTTAAAGGTGCCTTTGTCCACGAGCCTAACCAAGCAGGAACATTTACAACCCTACTATCCAAACCAATGTATACAGTTGCATCACCATTTAAAGTGAAGGTTGCTAAATCTAAAGTATACAACTTTGAGTCACATGATGTCCTTATCCATTCTGAACCTTGAAGAATACCAGGAACACTTGTAAATAAAAACGCCCTATCTCCAAAAACAGAATTCCCTATTTGTAAATTTTGTTGTATTGACCATTTTGAAGCATTTTTATAATCATTTATCTTTAAGGAGCGGATTAAATCTCCGTCTAATTTTGGTGATTGAGTAGTTACTGTAGTTGTTGTTGTGGTGGTGGTCGTTGTTGTTTCAACTGATAAATTTGTAGGATTCCAACCATCCGTTCCTTTCAAATAGTTTATTGGTGTATGATTTTTAGCTTCTGAATCACTTAATTGCCTTCTATAAGAATTTATATATCCACCTGGACCTGTACTTTTGTATTCATAGAAACGTGCATTTTCTGGAACATTTCCGCTCATTGACGTCCACGGATTTTCTCTAATATGTGCCCCCATATAACAATTTTTATATACCACATATGCATCTTGACGCCAAGGACGACCTAAGTACGTAGAACCACTTTTAGCCTCACTTGTCAGTTTACAATTATCAAATAAAAATCCATAAGTTGATATATCTGTTGATGCAGCTGTAACATAACCACCTCTTACCGTTGAAATTATATCACACCTATCAAAAACCGCTATAGCAGCACCAAAAATAAAGTCAGTATCTCCAACTATTTTGCAATTATAATAATATTGTCTTCCTGCATTTGCATATAGAGTATCTTGATTTGCTGTAAAAACACAATTTATAAATGTATTTTTATCGCCTTTTACATACAAAGCAACTGCTTGTTTACCATCTGTGTTTGTATTTTCATCAAATGAATTTTCTATAGCTATATTTTCAAGAGTAACGTTTTTACTTTTTATATAAAAACTCGCTGAACCAGATGTACCATATGTTGTTCCATCAGATTTTAATTTTCCGGCATAATTCCCGTATGTAACCACTGTTCCAGTATTACTTTCTCCAATTAATTTTATATTATCCTTTGATATGTCTACAACTTCTTGGTATATTCCATTTTTTATATATATTGTATTACCTGAAACAGCTGCATTTACAGCTTCTTGAATTGTTTTATATTTACCTGTTCCATCTTTAGCTACAATTATATCTGCATTTACAGCCTTTACTGAATAAAACGCAGAATCTACAGGAAACAAAGTACATATTATTATTGCAATACATAAAAATAATGATGATTTTTTCACTATAATTAACCTCCATATAAAATATTTTTATCTACTTTATATAATAAACATTATTTTTATTAAATTCAATGATATAATAGTGCATAAATATGAACTATTGTACTTTATTATTTATCGCAATGTCGTCAACTTAAGAAAATTGCTGAGGCAATTTATGAGGCACTGCCTCAAACTCCGCAGAGTCGAAACACCCCTGCCAAATCCTTAAATCAAATTTAGCAACTGAATATCAGCATTTTTTTATTTATTTTTTATAAAAATTATTAAAACATCTATATTTTTTTTGTTTTTTTTGATATAATTTATTTATAATAAATTTATAAGGAGAATCACTATGAATAATTTAAAAAAAATCAGTAAATCAATATGTATAACTCTATCTTGCTTATTTGCTTTTAATCTAACCCTTCCAATTACTCAAAGTCATGCCGCTTCAATAATCGCCCATGATCCAAATAGAAACGTGCAAAAAGAAGGAGTTGGAAATCCTTTTAACTATGGAGAAAGAAATACACCAGCAGATGCCAGCGAAGCAGAAATCAGAGCAATCAATCATAAAATGACAGTACAAGAAGTAAAATACAGCTTATTTAAAGAAATAGACGAACACTGGGATTTAATAAGAATTAGATTCGGACAGGATAATCGTGAAATGGTTTATGCTTTATTTTTAGGTATGGGAACTAGAGAATCTACTTTAGGAGGAAATGGTGATGGAGGCGACATAGAAACAGCTTTTTCAGAAGGATTCGGAGTTAGTTCCGCTCATGCATATGGCCCTTTACAAACCGCTGTAACGGCTTTTGCCGACTGCAACCCAACATTCATGAAAGAAAATGTTCCAGAAATGTTTCAGTATTCATTTACCAGATCAAATTTCTATGATTGCATAATTTCAAACCATATGGGAATAAGAAAAACTATACATTTTATACAATCAGCTATTAATGATTATGATTTAAGTGGTTATCAAGTTGTAAGAGCTGCTTTAAAAGGATTTAATACAGGTTGGGCAAACTATACAGGAGATAACGACGGCTACTATAAAAATTATCCAGATGAAATTATTGCTTTAGCACGTTGGTATTATGAAAATGATCATCTTTATGATAATGTATTTACTTGGACTAATGATACTCGTGTAGATTCATACAGAACCAATAATGTATGGTCTTGGTGGGGTAATGGAGAACCAAGTTTAGCTGAAATTAGCTCTGCGACCTCTTTAATTGGAGATATTAATCTAAATGGTAATGTTAACATTGTAGATGCACTTATTTTAATTAAATATTTATTGGGAAATGAAACTTTGTCTGATGAACAAATTAAAGTCGCTGATATAAACGAAGATAACAACATTAACATTCAGGATATAGTACTTCTTAAAAATATAATATTGAAACAATAGTTACTATTTAGCCACTAAATGTAAAGTTTATGATTTTGCAAGAGTTTCGACTCTGCGGAGTCGACCGGGCTTTCCGATCGCCCTGGACCTTCGGTAAAACATCTTTGCATTATACATATAGCTGAATAGTAACAAACAATAAGCAAAAAATCTCTCAGCTATTTAAAACTGAGAGATTTTTCATTTGAACTTATCTACTAAATAATCAACTAACATATCACTTTTGCGTAAATTAGAGTTAACTGAAACGACTATTGATTTTTTGGGATTTACAAAACATATTTGACCATATTTCCCACTAGCCATATAAGATTCATTTTCATTTGTCCACCAAAAATATCCGTATCCGCAACCCTTTTTATTTGCATCTATTTTATTTGATGTGGCATCTTCTATATATCCACTAGATACAATCCTTTTCTCATTGTAAACACCTTTATTAAGATACAAAACACCCAGCTTTAGTAAGTCATAAGTCGAAATCTTCAACCCACTTGCACCAAAGAAATACCCTTCAGGCGATATTTCATATTCATAATTTTTAATATCTAATGGTGCAAATAATTTTTTATCCATGTAATCTATAAGTTTACATCCTGTTGCTTTTTCTATTATAATACCTACTATATATGCATTTACATTTGAGTAAATAAAGGTTTTGTTTTTGCTCAAGGGTAACTTTAAACAGTAATCTAAATAATTGTTTAAAGTTTTTCTTTCATGTGCAAATAACATTCCTTTTTTATACCCCATACTCATTGTCAATACATCTTTTAATGATATATTTTCAAAAAAAGTTCTATTTGCATCACATAAATTTTCCTTAAAATAAAACGAAAGTTTTTCATCAATATTTATATATCCTTCATCTATTGCAATACCTAGTAATGTGGCAACAAAACTTTTTGTTATAGAAAACTGTTCATACAAAAACTCCGAGCGTTCTCTATATTCCCATATTATATCCCCTTTTTCGTAAACAATCATATCATTTACATCGGATTTATATTTAAACAAATCAAGCATAAGTACCTCTTTTTTAAATATTTAAAGACATTGTACAAATGTACAATGTCTTTATTTTATGGTTTTAGAAGCCCATTCCACCTTGTGGCATCATTGGAGGTGCTGGATTTTCTTCTTTTATATCAGCTACTAAACTTTCTGTTGTCAATACCATTGCAGATACAGAAGCTGCATTTTGTAATGCTGAACGTGTAACCTTAGTTGGGTCTACAATTCCTGATGAAATCATATCTACATATTCTTCTTTATATGCATCAAAACCATATCCAACTTTACGTGAACGTTTGATTTGTTCTATAATTACGCTTCCTTCTAAGCCTGCATTTGTAGCTATTTGACGAACTGGCTCTTCAAGTGCTCTTAAAACTATTTTTGCACCTGTTTTTTCATCGCCCTCAAGTGCATCTATAAGTTTTTCTATTTCTGGCATAGCATTGATTAAAGCTGTACCACCACCTGCAACAATACCTTCTTCAACTGCTGCTTTAGTAGCTGCAAGTGCATCTTCTATTCTTAATTTTTTCTCTTTCATTTCAACTTCTGTAGCAGCACCAACTTTGATTACAGCTACACCACCAGAAAGTTTTGCAAGTCTTTCTTGTAATTTTTCTTTGTCAAAATCAGAAGTAGTAACTTCAATTTGTGATTTTATTTGAGAAATTCTTTCTTTAATAGCTTCAGAAGTACCTACTCCATCAACTATAATAGTATTTTCTTTTTGGATAACTACTTGTCTTGCTTTTCCTAACTGTTCTACTTTTGTTTCTTTAAGGTCTAATCCCAATTCTTCTGTTATAACTTCGCCGCCTGTTAAAATAGCGATATCTCTTAACATATCTTTACGTCTATCACCAAATCCAGGAGCTTTAACACCAACACAAACAAAAGTTCCTCTTAGTTTGTTTAGTATCAAAGTTGTCAAAGCTTCACCTTCGATATCTTCAGCTATAATTACAAGTTTTTTACCAGACTGAACTATTTGTTCTAACAATGGTAAAATTTCTTGTATTGATGAAATTTTTTTATCTGTAATTAATAAGTATGCATCATCAATAACTGCTTCCATTTTTTCTGTGTCTGTTACCATATAAGGTGAAATATATCCACGGTCAAATTG
>JAEXNS010000004.1 GCA_023439605.1 Bacillota bacterium
AAGTGTTTAGCAGTTTTTTAATTTGTGGATTTGGCATTTCCATTATTGAAATTAAAATGTGTTCTACAGAAACAAATTCGTCTTTCATTCTTTTGGCCTGTTCTTCGGCGTCAATCAAGGTTTGATCAACAAGTTGTGTTAAGTATACTGTATCCGGTTTTCTACCGCTTCCAGTTACCTTTGGGATGGTGTTAATTAGGCTTTTTAAATTACTTATTAAACTGGATGTGTTAACATTCATTTTGTTGAAAAGCTGTAAAGCTAGTCCGTTTTCCTGTTCTAATAATGCAAGTAGCAAGTGTTCTTGCTCTATATTCATGTTTTGATTTGAAATGGCTATTGATTGTGCGTTTTGGATGGCTTCTAAAGATTTTTGGGTAAATTTTTGTGCGTTCATGAAAATCGCTCCTTCTTTATTTGTTCATAATTAAGAAATAATTTATTCATATTATATTAATATTATAACATAATTTAATTAATTGTCAAGTGAAGAAATGTACAAAAAATATATGTTAAATATTATGCATTTTTAAATAAATTAATAAAGTTTTAGGGTGTTTTTAAAATATTTTTTACTATTTTGTTTGTGAAAATATTGATTGATTTATAATCATCGAATAGATGATATTATCAACGTAATTGTATATATTTTTTTTAAAATTAATTTCTATATTGTATTATTATAGCCTATTTTTGTTTTAATATCAATAATACAAAAAAGCTTTTTTGATTATTAAAGTATAAAAATATTTTAATTTAGCTTTTTATATAAAAATATTGACCTTAACATTGAATTTATGGTATAATTATATCAAATAGTATAATTACAAGTAGCAAAAATAGATATATATTGTATTCATTTTCAATTTGTATTTATATAAGCGGTTTAGTTTTAGCAAGGTTGGAAAGTTGTCATGTTCAAATTAAGATTTATAATATAATGATTATATAAATAAATAAAAGAAAGTTGGTATAATAGTATGGAAAATCCATGGAAAGAGTGTGCCGAGAAACTTGAAAAAAATTACTATGCAAAATGTGATGAAGGAAAGATTCAAGGAATAGTAGAAAGAATTGCTAAGAACAAAGATAAAGACGATAAAATTTGTTTAGAATTACCACCGCAGCCGTTTGAGGGTTGTGTTAAAAATTCGAAAATAGTTATTTTAACTTTAAATCCTGGATTTAAAGAAGGAGATGAAGCACAACAGTCAAAAAAAGAGTTTATAGAGGAAACTACTAAGTGTATGTTACAGAAACCTGATGCAAAATTTTTCTCGCTTATGTCTAAGTTTAAGGAGGATAATCATTATAATTGGTGGACTGAACATCTTATTGTGAAAAAGGATGAAAAAATACATAAAGAATTGTTTAAAGATGTTGACAAATATCGTGAATTTTTAATTAATAATCTTTCAGTTATTGAATTTTTCCCTTATCATTCTAAAAAAGGCGGAGGAGTTAAGCGTAAATATGCTAAACTTGATTCCCAAGATTATAGTTTTAAACTTGTAACAGAGGCGATATCAGCTAAAAAAACAATAATAATTCAAAGAAGTGTTGAAGAGTGGTTAAAAGCAGTTCCTGAACTTAAAACTTACTCATATTATGAATGTAAAAATCCTAGTTCTGCTTCTATTTCAAATAATAATTTAAAGAAAGCTAACGGAGAAGAAGCTTCACTTAGTGATATTCTTAAACCTTTTGCATATTAGAACACTTATTATTTTTAAATTTAAATTATTAAAATTACTATAAATCAAATTTGCAAAAATATTGATTATTATGGAAAGAACGACGTGGTAAAAACTTCCGTTATTTTTTTTAAAAAAATTGATTGACAAATTACTGTAAATAGCTTATAATTGCACTTGCATTAAAAAGCTAAAGCTTTTGTAAGGGTGGCGTTACGACGTTGCCCTTATTCCTTTTATATAGGTAGTTTGCATTAAGAGTGCAAAAAATTTACTGTAATGAATATTAGTTCATTTGATGTATGAAACAAAAACACATAAAAGATAAAATAAAACAATTGAATTTATGAAATTAATTGACAATTTCATTTTTTTTGTATATAATTAGTATATAGATTGATTTAAATACCAAATTATAATGTTTGAAATAAAAGTTAAAAATCTTATTTATAAATTTAAAAGAGTAAAATTTTAATTTAGAAGAAAAAGAGGTAATATTTTTATGAAAATTAAACTTGCAATAATTGTACTTATATGTATTTCCAATAGTTTGTTTTTTTCTTGTGGGACAACGGATGTTGCTAAAACAAATATTGATGAAAATTCATCAGAAATATTAGAGTTTCAAGAAACATCTATTGTACAAAACTTAAATTATAGTGAAGATAAAATATTTTTTAAACCAAGTACACCTACAGAATTTCAAGATAAAAAAATAATTGAAGACTATGAAATTTGTGAATATGAAACAGAAATGAATCTAGAAGGGGTTTCAAAATATACAGATAACATTATAACTGCAAAAGTCAATGGATTTTCTTATACATCACTTGGAACTTCTGAAAACGGGAAAGATGCATGGACCATTATTAATGTCACTGTTACTGAAAATATAAAGGGGACTGTTAACGCAGGAAAAAACATAGATATTTATACTTTTGGTGGTTATATTTCCTTGCGTGATAAATTGGGTGATATTTTATATGCAAAAGGAGGAAAATATGGTGAAGGAAATAAATTGAGTGAAGAAGAAATTGACAATACAGTTTATTATCAATTGGTTAGAGATGGCGAACTACCTATTGTTGGAGAAGAATATGCTTTTTATTTGGCTAAAGATAATTCCTTAATGAGTGAAAATTCATACATGTTAGTTGGTGGGGAGAATGGAATATTACTTAAGGTAGATAATAAATTTTTGTATAGGCGTATTGAAGAAAATAACGAGGTCAATATCCAAGAGTATTCATATGATGATTTAATTAAATAAATAAAAAACAAGTCAAATTTTAAATTTAAATTTGACTTGTTTATATTTATATACAAAAGTATATTTAAAAAATATTGTATATGAGACTATGAATATACATTAATATTTCAAATAATACAGTACATAATAAAAAGTTTGCATTCGGATTGCAAACAATATAGTAAATAATAAGAAGTTTGCATTTAGATTGCAAAAACTTGACGATTTCATCTGATTATGTTATACTAAATGCAAATAGGAGGTGTATTGATATGATAGAAAGAAAGGATTATCTTGAAAATTTGAAGAGTTTTCGTGAAAAGCAGATTATTAAGGTTGTGACAGGAATAAGAAGGTGTGGAAAATCAACCTTATTTGAACTTTATCAGCAATATCTTATTAGTGAAGGCGTGGACGAGTTGCAGATTATTTCTATTAATTTTGAAGATGCAGATTATGCTGAAATTCAAGATTACAAGCAACTTTATAAAATTGTTTCAGATAAATTGATTCCCAATAAAATGAACTATATTTTCCTTGATGAAGTTCAAAATGTGGATGGATTTCAAAAGGCTGTGGATAGCCTTTTTATAAAGAAAAACTGTGATGTTTATATTACAGGTTCAAACGCTTATCTGCTTTCAGGTGAACTTGCAACACTTCTTTCAGGCAGATATATTGAAATAAAAATGTTACCTCTTTCTTTCAGCGAATTTGTAGGTGCTTATCCAAAATCGAGCAATCCAGAAAGAATTTATATTGATTATATTACCAAGAGTTCGTTTCCCTATGCACTACAGATTACGAAACAAAAGGATATAAAGCAGTATCTAGAGGGTATTTATAACTCGGTTATCATAAAGGATATTTACACAAGAACTAAATTTTCTAACGTTGAAATGTTTCAGAGTGTTATCCGGTTTATGCTCGATAACATAGGTAATTTAGTTTCTACTAAGAAAATAGCAGACACAATGACGTCATTAGGTAGAAAAATTAGTGTGCATACCGTTGAAAGCTATCTTTCTGCACTTTGTAATAGTTTTATTTTGCATAAAGTAAGCCGTTATGATATCAAGGGAAAACAGTATCTTCAAACTGGTGATAAGTATTATGTCTGTGATATAGGATTACGTTATTTCTTACTAGGTGCGAATAAGACGGATGATGGGCATATCCTTGAAAACGTGATTTATCTTGAGCTTCTTCGTCGTGGATATGAAGTGTATATAGGAAAAGCCGATAGCATGGAAGTTGACTTTGTTGCAATCAATGAAATGGGAACAGAATACTATCAAGTTGCATATACTGTACGTGATGAAAAAACATTGAGCCGTGAACTAGCATCCCTTAATAAAATAAATGACCATAATTCAAAATATCTGATTACAATGGATATTCAGCCGCTTATTTCACACAATGGAATAAAGCAAATAAATGCACTTGATTGGCTTCTTGATAAATAGGGTATTATAATTTCATTTAAAAATTTGTTAAGAGTTTCGACTATTCCATAGTTGAGAGGGTTTTCAGGTCGCCCTAGACTATCGGAGTATTTTAGATTACAATAAAATACACATAAGTAATAAAATGTAACAATTAAATTTCTAAATTTAATTGACAATTTCATTAAATTTGATATAATTAATATTGTATACGTGCTTATTAAGATGTAATAAAATTCAAATAACAGGAGGCATTTATAGTGCTAAATAATTATGAAGAAAAAATGGCTGAAACGGCATCAAAAGTTCTTGGTGGAGAACAAAAAGGCTTTACATACTGGAATAAATCTAAAACAACAAGTTTAAATGTGTTGTTTTCAAAAAATAGCCCAGGAAAGGGTTTGTTAACATGTTCTACAGTAGGACTTGTAAATTCTAATTGTGGATTTTCTTATCAAGAAAAAGAAATAAGAAATGAAATAGTTATGGGTTCATATGGCGGTGATGATCTAATAGGAAGAATTATCTGTACAGCTGCTTTTGGAGTTATGCTAAATAATTATAATTTTGGATATGGTACTGTATTTGCTGAAATATTACCAGGATATTTACCAGAATCTGATATGAGGCATTTGTTATTTATAATCCCTCCTCCAATTTGGAAAAATGCTTTTGAAGTTATTGAAATGGATGAAAAACTATTTACATGGTTATTTGCACTTCCTATTTCAGAAGCTGAAAGACTATTTTTGGAAGAGAATGATATAGATGCTTTACAAAGTCTTTTTACTGATAAAAAAGTAGACATTTTTGATCTTAACAGAAAATCTGCTATATAATTTTACTATTTAGCTATAGAGATGTTTTACCGAGGCTTCAGGGCGACTGGAAAGCCTGGGCGACCAAGGGCTTTGCCCTTTGGAAACCTACGATTTTTTGAAAAAAATCGAGTAAAACTTTAATTTTATTACTAAGTTGACGACATTTGGCGTCTGGAAAGC
>JAEXNS010000036.1 GCA_023439605.1 Bacillota bacterium
ATTAGAAGCAATGGCAATAGCTGGATATGCAATTGGAGCAACAAAAGGCTTTATATATGTTAGAGCTGAATATCCAATAGCAGTTCATAGACTTGAAATTGCAATAGGTCAAGCAAAAGAAGCTGGCTTATTAGGAAAAAATTTATTTAATTCAGGATTTGACTTTGATATAGAAATTAGACTTGGTGCTGGTGCTTTCGTTTGTGGAGAAGAAACAGCATTGATGACATCTATAGAAGGTAATAGAGGTGAACCTCGCCCAAGACCTCCTTTCCCAGCTGAAAAAGGTTTATTTGAACGTCCAACTGTATTAAATAACGTTGAAACATACGCAAATATCCCTCAAATAATACTTAATGGTGCAGACTGGTTTGCTGGAATGGGTACAGAAAAATCCAAAGGAACAAAGGTTTTTGCTCTAGGTGGAAAAATAAATAATACAGGTCTTGTAGAAATTCCTATGGGAACTACTTTGCGTGAAGTTATTGAGGAAATAGGCGGAGGAATACCAAACGGTAAGAAGTTCAAAGCAGCTCAAACTGGTGGTCCTTCTGGTGGTTGTATACCTACTGAACATCTTGATATTGCAATTGATTATGATAATCTAATAGCTATCGGCTCTATGATGGGCTCTGGTGGTCTTATTGTAATGGACGAAGATAACTGTATGGTTGATATAGCAAAATTCTTCCTAGAATTTACCGTTGATGAATCATGCGGAAAATGTGTACCATGTCGTATAGGAACAAAACGTTTATATGAGATGTTGGAGAAAATCACAAAAGGTCAAGGAACACTTGAAGATTTAGATAAATTAGAAGAATTATGTCATCACATAAAAGCAAATTCATTATGTGGATTAGGTCAAACTGCTCCTAACCCAGTATTGTCTACATTGCGTTATTTTAGAGACGAATATATTGCACACGTTGTAGATAAAAAATGTCCTGCTGGAGTTTGTAAAGATTTGTTAAATTTCTATATAATCCCTGAAAAATGCAAGGGATGTACGGCTTGTGCAAGAGTCTGTCCTACTGGTGCAATTACAGGCACACTAAAATATCCACATGTAATTGATTCTGATAAATGTATTAAATGTGGCGCTTGTATGCAAAAATGTAAGTTTAATGCTGTTATCAAAAATTAGTGGAGGAATTAAAAATGGAAAATGTTAATATAAAAATTAACGGTGTAGCTTTATCAGTACCTGCAGGTTCTACAATTTTAGAAGCTGCAAAACTAGCATGTATAGATATTCCTACATTGTGTTATTTAAAAGAAATAAATGCAATTGGTGCATGCCGTATATGTGTAGTAGCTGTAAAAGGTGCTAGAAGTCTTGTTACCGCTTGTGTATATCCAGTAAACGAAGGTATGGAAATATGGACAAATACGCCAGAAGTTATTGATGCTAGAAAGAAAACTTTAAAACTTATCCTTTCTACACATGATAGAAAATGTTTATCTTGTGTTAGAAGCGGTGATTGTGAATTACAAAAGTTGTCAAATGATTTCAATGTAACAGATGAATTTTATTTTGATGGTGAAAAGAGTTCATATGAAATAGATTATTCTGCAACACATATGTATCGTGATAACAACAAATGTATCCTTTGCAGACGTTGCGTTGCTGCCTGTGAAAAAACTCAAGGTATAGGTGTAATTGGTGCAAATAATCGTGGATTTAATACTGAAATATGCAGTGCTTTTGATATGGGATTAGGTGAAACTAGTTGTGTATCTTGTGGTCAATGTATTGCAGTATGTCCTACTGGTGCAATTTATGAAAAAGACAATACTGAAGAAGTATTTGAAGCAATAGCAGATGAAACAAAACATGTAATAGTACAAACAGCTCCTTCAGTTAGAGCAGCTTTAGGTGAAGAATTTGGATTGCCTATTGGTACAAATGTTGAAGGTAAAATGGTTGCTGCATTAAGAAGAATAGGTTTTGCAAAAGTATTTGATACAGATTTTGCAGCTGACTTGACTATAATGGAAGAGGCTAATGAGTTCCTTGAAAGAGTTAAAAATGGCGGTAAATTACCAATGATAACTTCATGTTCTCCAGGATGGGTTAAGTTCTGCGAACATTATTTCCCAGATATGATTGAGAATTTATCTTCATGTAAATCACCACAACAAATGTTTGGTGCAATTGCAAAAACATATTATGCTGAAAAAATGGGTATAGATCCAAAAAATATAGTTATGGTAAGTGTTATGCCTTGTACAGCTAAGAAATTTGAAATTGGTCGTGAAGATCAAGATGCTGCTGGTGTTCCAGACGTAGATATTGCTTTAACTACAAGAGAGTTAGCAAGAATGATTAAGCGTGTAGGCATAAACTTTCCACATCTTCCAGATGAAAAATTTGATGATCCACTAGGTCGTTCATCAGGTGCTGGAACCATATTTGGTGCAACTGGTGGTGTTATGGAAGCTGCATTAAGAACTGCTGTTGAAGAATTGACAGGAAAACCATTAGACAATTTGGACTTTACAGATGTTCGTGGTATAGAAGGAATTAAAGAAGCAGAATATGATGTTGCTGGAATGAAAGTTAGAGTTGCTGTTGCAAGTGGACTTGCAAATGCAAGAGAATTGTTAAATAAAGTTAGAAGTGGCGAAAAAGAATATCACTTTATCGAAATCATGGGATGTCCTGGCGGATGTGTAAATGGTGGAGGACAACCTCAACAACCTGCAAACGTTAGAAACTTCCAAGATTTAAGAACTTTAAGAGCAAAAGCTTTATACGAATCAGATGCAAATAATTCTGTTAGAAAATCTCATGAAAATGAAGACATAAAGAAATTATATGCTGAGTTCTTGGGTAAACCAGGAAGCCATAAGGCACATGAAATTTTACATACTTCTTATGTTAAAAGAACTATACACTAATTAATTAAAAATACCTTGATGAAATTTATTTTCATCAAGGTATTTTATTATAATATAATAGGTGACTCTATGTGTGAAATCATATGTTCCTTACAGTTTAAATTCCAATCCTTGCATATGCCCAACAACTTATTTACACCAATATTAGGGATGTTTATACCAGTTGGAATACAAGATAATTGTATTCCACCAGACATCCTGGTGTTTATTTCTAGTAAAAACGGTACATTATCTTGATATTTAAATTGAATATTAAAAGGTAATTCCAAATTACAAACGTTACAAAAATCATTACAAATTTTAATTATCTCATCATCAAATTTGATTATTTCTTCTCTAGAATTAGTTTTAAATCTAGGGATAATTATATTTCCTTTGTCTGTCTTTAAGCAATCTACACTTACTTCTGTTCCCTCTAAAAATGGCATTATAATTAAATCTGGAATTACTTTATTTTGAATTAAAATATCACAAATTTCATCATATGTGATTCTATATGATGATGGAGAGTAGAGAGATTTTAATCCTTTTTTAGAATTATCAATTACCCTAAAGCTTTTTGCACCCTCATCATTAGCGAATTTGATACATAGTCTATTATTATCATTTTTTAGTGTTTGATAAGCATTTTTGAAATCATCGATATTGTTTATAATGTATCTGTTTGGAATATGACCTATTTTTTTGTCTGTGAAAAATTTATAGGTTTTTTCTTTGTCATTAAATGTGGATATTTCGGAATAATTGTCTATAAAAACTTTTGTTCCTATTGAATTGAATTCAGATATTTTTTTTGAAATTTCTAAGAGATTTCTTCTAGGAAAGAAAATTTCTATTTCATTTTTTTGGCAAAAGTTCAAACAATAATCAATATAATCATCAGTATTATTAAATGTAGGTTCTACATAAAATTCATCACATAATGATTTGTAAACAGCGTTTGGTCGTTCGTTTGTTCCAATAATATAAAAATTAATTTCATCATCGTTTATCATATTAATGATATGATAAACAGTACTAAACCAGTGGTTGAACCATATTTTTTTGACATTCATGATTAATAACTCCTAAAAAAGTATTTGTAAAAATTGTAGTATATATGTCTATTAGAAAAATTTAAAACTAAATAATAGAGTTATTTAGATGTTACTATTCATTCTGATATGTAATAAAAAGGAAGACTTAAGGTGGCATTGAAAAGCTCAGTTGGCTCCGCAGAGTAGAAACTCCTACAAAATAATAAACTTTAACTTTGTTGGTGGAATAGTAACATTTAGATACCATTTTATTGTATGAAAACATTTATTTAATAAACAATATATATTATATAATTTAAATTTTGTTTATTCAAGCTTTAAATAAAATATTAAAAAAATAAATAAAAAAGGTTTTTTTGATTAATTTAATAAAGTTGTGTTGCGAAAAATGGGTTTGAGATATAATTGACAAAGTTTGAAAAGTATTATATAATTAACTTAACTTTATAAAAAGGAGATTATGAAATGAACAAAGTAGAAAACAACAGTAAAAAGAATTTAAACGCATTACGACTGGGCATTTTTGTAGTTATAGTTGCCATATTATTTTTTTCATCAATAGCAATTGTACCGGCAGGACATACAGGTATATTAGTTATATTGGGAAAAGTAAGCGAAACTTCACTTACAGAAGGATTACATTTTAAGCCACCAATTATATCTCAGGTTGTAAAAATGGACACAAGGGTTCAAAAGTCTGAAGTATCTGCTGCATCTGCTTCAAAAGATTTACAGGCAATAACATCAACTATAGCTGTAAACTATCGTGTCGCAGGAAGCACGGCTACAAAATTATATAAAGAGGTTGGAGTAGGATATGAGAGTATTTTAATATCACCTGCTATACAAGAATCTGTAAAAGCTGTTACAGCAAAATTTACAGCAGAGCAAGTTATAACAGAAAGACAAATAGTATCAAATCAAATGCTAGATGCTTTGAACGAAAAAGTAAATAGATATGGAATTTTTATAGAGGTGTATAACGTAACTGATTTTCAGTTTTCAGAGGAATTTAATAAGGCAATTGAAGCTAAACAAACTGCACAGCAACAAGCGTTAAAAGCTGAACAAGATCTTACTCGTATTAAAATTGAAGCAACACAACAAATTGAAAAAGCAAAAGCAGAAGCGGAAGCATATAGATTGAAAAATATTGAAATAACTGAAAAAACCTTAGCAATGGAGTATTTACAAAAATGGGATGGGAAATTACCTGTGGTATCTTCTGAAAGCAATGGCCAGATTTTAGATATATCATCTTTAATTGGAAATATAACAGCACAGACAAATCAAAATTTAGATAAAACTGAACAAGTTATTGAAGAAGCGAACTAAAAAATAAACTCCATAACTATGTTATGGAGTTTTAATAAGCTGTTTAGCGGATTCGAACCGCCGACCTCTTCCTTACCAAGGAAGTGCTCTGCCTACTGAGCTAAAACAGCATTAGTGTTATATAATTATACTACAAAATAAATAAAATGTCAAGTATTATTTTAAGGAGATAAAATATGAAACAAATAAAATCAAAAGTTTTTGTGATAATGGCGGTTATATTATTTTTTACAGCAAATAGCAATTCGATAAGTGCATTAACAATAAAAAGCGAAAAATTTTTTGGAGTAAAAAAATATATATTATTGGAATATAAAATTATAAATACAGAATTAGTTGATGTAAATAAAGATAAAACAGTGAATATTTTTGATTCAATAAGATTAAAGCAGGATATTTTAAAAGAATCTCAAACATCTGAAACAGCCGTACAGGTGACAACTACAGCAGTTGCTACAACAATGCCACAAGAAACAACAACAGCAGTTGCTACAACAATGCCACAAGAAACAACAGCAGCAGTTACGACAACAACTGCACAGGCGACAACTACAGCAGTTACGACAACAACTACACAGGTGACAACTACAGCAGCTACTACAACACCACAAGAGACAACTACAACAATGGCAACAACTATAGTTACTCAACCGCCACAAATAAATATACCCAATATTGCGTTTATATCAAATGTTAAACCTTTACTTCAAAGTCCTGAATTACCATCTGGTTGTGAAGCAACGGGATTGACAGTCGCATTGAATTTTTATGGATTTAATGTTAGTAAGGTTGATGTTGCTATGAAGTATATGCCTAGAAAGGATTTTTATTATTTAAATGGAAGACTTATGGGGGCGGATTTTATACACACATTTGCTGGAAATCCATCAACGAGCAATGCATATGGTTGCTATATACCTTGTTTGATAAGTACCGCCAATAATTATTTTAGTGCGTCAGGTATAAATGCTAGTTGTGTAAACTTGACAGGTGCAAATTTAGAAGATCTGTTTCCTTATGTTGCATCTGGAACACCTGTGGTCTTAATTTCATCTCCAGATTTAAAAATACCTGTTCAAGGGGATTCTTGGTATACAGAAGATGGTAGATATGTAACTTGGCAAAGAAATCATCATTGCATGGTTCTTATAGGTTACAATAAAAATGATAATACGGTAACAGTTGCTGATTCTATGAGAAATAAAGGTATAGTCTCATACAATATGGACCAATTTAGAAATATATATAATTTAAAAGGCAAAAATGCAATGATAATAAAAGCAAATGTTCAACCAAATATAAATCCAAACCCAACTACTAGCATTGTAAATGGGGGTATATATTGTATAAAAAACGTATATAGTGGTAAATATATAAATGTAGACATGGGATATGACGTGAATTCTACAAATGTATATCAATGGACAAAAGATGGAAGCACAGAGCAAACTTTTAAATTAGAGTATGTATCAGCAACAAATTCATACAAGATAAGGGCAATGTGTAGTTCATTTGGAGCAAATAGAGTGTTGGATATTGTTAAACAAAATGGTTTAGTTGCAAATGGATGTAATGTTGAGATATATTCTCCTGTAGATCCAATTGCACAAGAGTGGAATATAGTTGATTTAGGTGGAGGTAAATTTAAAATAGAACCACGTGCAAATACTTCGTTATCACTTTCAGTTAGTGATGGTTTAAATGGAACAGCCAACGGTATAATGCCAAATTCAGCAGGGAATATATTTATAGAATCATACACAGGAAATACGAGGCAACAGTGGATATTTGAAAAACAGTAATAAAAATTTATTAAGTAAAATTTCGTTAAAATGGTTGACTTATATTTTAACATATTATATAATATTCATTATACAATATAGAATAAATTGTATAAACCGAAAAATAAAATAATAAAAGTTGAAAAGGAGAGTTTTAAAATGGCAATTAGTTTACAAAAAGGTCAAAAAGTTGATTTGACAAAGTCAAACCCTGGTTTATCAAAAATATTAGTAGGTTTAGGTTGGGATACAAACAAATATGATGGTGGAAGTGCTTTTGATTTAGATAGTTCAGTTTTTCTTTTAGATGCAAATGGCAAAGCAGTGTCAGATAAAGATTTCGTTTTTTACGGAAATTTAAGTCATCCAAGTGGTTCTGTAGTTCACCAAGGAGATAATTTAACAGGTGAAGGAGAAGGCGATGATGAACAAGTTATTATAGATTTAAACACTGTTCCTCAAGAAATTCAAAAAATAGCTTTTACGGTAACTATATACGATTATGAAACAAGACAACAAAACTTTGGACAAGTATCAAATGCTTTTATTAGAATTGTAGATGATGCAAATAAGCAAGAATTAATTCGTTATGATCTATGTGAAGATTTCTCTATTGAAACAGCAATAGTTGTTGCTGAATTATATAGAAATAATGGCGAATGGAAATTTGCTGCGATAGGTAGCGGCTTTAGCGGTGGTTTAGGAGCTTTATGTGCCAATTTTGGATTGAATGCAGGTTAATATAATCAATAAAAAATGTACCTTTTTATAAAGAGGTACATTTTTCCGTTAATTATGTAGTTTTAAAAATTTATAGATATTTTGACTCAGCGTAGTCTACCAAAATGTACTTCTATGATCTTCGTAGCATATATCTTTAAGTTGAAAATATTAATGAGTAGTAAAAAAAATATAAAAAAATCAATAATACCGTTGACTAAATAAAAAAAAAATAGTAAAATAATAGTATGGATATATTAAATAGAAAGGAGGCATGATTTTATGGATAAAACTTTAGATGATTATATAAAAGAAAGTAATATGAGATTGTTGAATATTTCAAAAGATGAAGAAAGATTTAAGGATTTTGCAAAAAATCACTCGACAATGAAATTTATTGAAAAAAACATTGGCTCCATTTTTGTTTTTAATATAATTACTTTTTTAGGTATTTTTGCTCAATTTTTTACCACTGAATTTCTTTTGTTTGTTCCGTTTGTTTTTCTTCATGCAGCATTTGCACTTTATGCTCTATATAAAAGATGTGTTCGGAATATTTTCATTTCAAATGCACTTTGTTTTATTAGTATAATCAGTATATTGCAAACAAGTATTGTAACTCCGATTGTTGCCGTAAATATCCTATTGGGTTTTGCAGCAGTATTATTAATAAAAAAAGAGGAAACAATGAAAGAGTTATATGGTTATCCATATTTTAATGAAAATTTAACGAAACAAAGTGAAATTTTGAATGAACAAGTTCAACAGCGTAAGTATATTAGTGAGCCTTTGACTATTCCTAAAAACTTTGATACAAAAGCAGAAATGGATGAAGTTAAATTAAATGTTTCTTATGAGCAAATATCATCCATTTCAAATTTTAAAATAGATGATAAAAAGAAAAATGTTAGAGTTAATTTAGAGTCATTTAAAGACGAAAAAACTTTTTTACCTTTAGTATCTGAAATGATGGAATAAAAAATTATTGTTTGGCGAGAAACTACACTTAAGATAAAAATGTCAGGTGTAAGAGTTCTCGCTATTACTTTAGTTTAGAGATTTTATACAGATCTTTTTTATGGAGTGAATTTTATGTTTCGGGAAAAAAGAGAAGAGGAACGTTTTGCTAATTTTCCTCAAAATAATTCAAAAATGCGAATTATTAAAAGGGAATGGGGTTTTATATTTGTATATAATTTAGCATTAGCATTACTTTTGCTGGGGAATACAATTCTTTTTCCAGCTATAATAATTTTAAACTTGGTTATATTTTTTAAAAGATGGATGTTATTAGGCATTTTATTTATGTCAAGTTGTTTTTTACTTTCAATATATTTTTTTGGTTTTTCTAATTATATTTTTGGTATTTTGTTTTTTTTAAATTTTATTTTTTATATTAGAATAATATTTCATATAAATCAAGATAATTTTTTAAGAACACAATATGGATATCCATATTTTAATGAATTGTTGACATCACAAGAGGAGGATTTGTTGGATAAAAAAGAAAATAGAAAATATGAAGAAGAACCCTTGTTAATCAATACTAATTTTGATTATAAAGCTGGAATGGAAATAGTTAGAAAACCTCAAGAAGAAAATATTCACTTTAATGATGAAAAAATAATTATTGATGAAATAAAGAAAAATATTAAACACACAGAAAATAATGATTTAAATGAACTTCCAAAGTTAATTGACCTTATGGACTAAAAATAGGCTACTATTCAGTCACTAAAGGTCAAAATAGATTTTACAGGAGCTTCGAATCTAAGGAAGTCTACCAAGTTTTCAAATCTTTCTAGACCTTCAGCAAAGTATCTTTGTCTAGCTGAGTAGTAATAAAAATAGGAGATAAAAGAAGTATGTATGCACAAATCAATACAATGGGTCTATTTGGCCTAAATGCGTTTTCAGTAGATGTTGAAATTGATATTAGTAAAGGACCGCCAGCTTTTGATATAGTAGGTTTACCAGATTTAGTGGTTAAGGAGAGTCGTGAAAGAATAAAAGCAGCATTAAGAGCAAATGATGTAAAATTTCCAAATGCAAAGGTTATGGTTAATCTTGCACCAGCTGACACCAAAAAAAGTGGCTCAGTGCATGATTTAGCAATAATGGTTTCGCTTTTAAAAGCGATGGATTATATTAAACAAGAGCTAACAGATAGCTGTTTTATAGGTGAAGTATCCTTAAATGGAGATATACGTTCTGTAAATGGTGTTTTACCAATGATTCTAATGGCAAAGGAAAATGGAATAAAGTCTGCCTTTGTACCTATTGAAAATGCTTTTGAAGCTTCAGTAGTAGAAGGTATTGATATATATGGTGTTGAATCAACAAAACAAATATTAGATCATTTTTGTTTAAATAATAAAATAGAAAAAAAAGGAAAATATGATGTAGAAGCTTCAGGATATATATATGATTTTGATTTTATGGATGTTAAGGGACAACAATCGGCAAAGAGAGCTTTAGAAATTGCAGCGGCAGGAGGACATAATGCGTTATTAATTGGTGCTCCTGGTAGTGGAAAAAGTATGTTGGCAAAAAGATTACCATCGATATTACCAATGATGACTTTTAACGAGTCAATAGAAACAACAAATGTACATTCTATTTCAGGATTGTTAAATAAAAAAACACCTTTAGTAACTATAAGACCTTTTCGTGCTCCACATCATACCATATCTAGTGCTGGTTTAGCAGGCGGAGGAACAATACCACATCCAGGGGAAATATCACTTGCACACAATGGACTATTATTTTTAGATGAATTGGCTGAGTTCGATAGAAAAACCTTAGAGATTCTTAGACAACCTTTAGAAGATCAAAAGGTGACTATATCACGTGCTTCAGGTACTGTTACATATCCATCATCTATTATGCTAATTGCGGCAATGAATCCTTGTCCTTGTGGTTTTTATGGACATCCCAAAAAGAAGTGCATATGTTCTCCAAAACAAGTTTCTACTTATTTGTCTAAAATTTCAGGTCCTATGTTAGATAGATTGGATTTACATATTGAGGTTGCACCTGTAGAGTTTGAACACATTTCATCTATAAAAAAAGAGGAAACATCTGAAGATATAAGGAAAAGAGTTCAAAAAGCTAGAGAAATTCAGTTAAACAGGTTTAATGGAACTGAAATAACTTGTAATGCAAAAATAACATCAAAAAAACTTCAAGAATTCTGTCCTATGGATGATGGTGCTAAATCTATGCTGAAAAATGTTTTTGATAAAATGGGGCTTTCAGCTAGAGCTTATGATAGAATTTTAAAGGTTTCAAGAACTATAGCGGATCTGGAAAATGAAGAAGTGATAAATAAGTCGCATATAGCACAGGCAGTTCAATTTAGATCACTTGACAGAAAATACTGGAATTGATGTGAGGTGATAAAGTGGAAGTTATTTTTAAGACGATTTTAAAGTATTTTAAAAAATTAGATAAAGCTTTGTTATTGGCAGTTATGATATGTTCTATATGTAGTGTTATTCTATTATATTCATTATCTTTAAATAAAACTATTACAGATTATTACTATAAAACACAATTGTTTTCAATGGTTGTTGGAATTGTTTTAGCCTTGATAATAGCCTTTATTGATTATCATGCTATAGCAAAACTATGGCCCGTTTTTGTGCCTATAGCTTTGGTGTTTATGGTTTTAACCTTTACCTCTATGGGAGTAGGTGTAGAGGGTACAGATGACGTTGCCTGGCTTGATTTAAAATTTATAGTTTTTCAACCATCTGAAATTCTGAAAATTGCATTTGTACTATCTTTTTCTTATCATATTTTTAAGGTGGGAGATAATTTAAATGAACCACTTCAAATGCTAACATTATTAATTCATGGTGCAATACCAATATTATTAACAGAAAAACAAGGGGATCATGGTACGGCTTTAATATTTATAGTTACTTTTGTAGTTATGATTTTTTCAGCAGGGATATATTTTAGATATATTTTAATAACTTTAATTTCTCTTCCTATAATTGCAATAGTTTTATGGTTTTATTTTCTTGGAGATATACAAAAAGAAAGAATTTCAATTATTTTTTCTCCAGGAAGCGATCCTGCGGGCCTTGAGTATCAACAGGATATAGGGTTGTTTGCATTAGGTTCTGGAGGCATATTTGGGAAAGGTATATTTGGAAATGAAAAAAGTTTAGTCCCAGAAATACATAATGATTTTATTTTTTCTTATGTTGGGCAATGTTTAGGTTTTGTTGGAAGCGTTGTTTTGATAGTAATTTTAACATATATTTGTGTAAAAATAATTTCAAATGCTATGGTAGCCAAGGACAAATTAGGTAAGAGTATTTGTATGGGTTCTTTTGCAGTAATTTTTGCACATGTTTTTTTGAATATAGGCATGGTTTTGAAAGTTATGCCAGTTATAGGTGTGCCATTACCTTATTTGAGTGCTGGAGGTACAGCGTTAATAAGTATGTATATAATTTTAGGTATCGTTTTAAGTGTTAGATTTCATAATGAAAAAGAATACAGAATGTTTTCATAATTTTTAATATTCGGGCACTAAAGGTAAAGAAATATGATTTCGTAGGTGTTTCGACTCTGCGGGGTCGACCGAGTTTTCTATTCTCCTGAACATTTAGTTAAATACCCCTAAATCACAAATTTGCCGAATAGTAACATAAGTTATTTATAAATAAAAAGTTTACAAAAATCAACTTGATTTTTTCTTAAATAAATGGCATAATAAAATACTGAATATTATTTTGAAATGAGGAACGTAATATATGTCAAATCAACTTTGTGTTGTTTTAGATTTTGGTGGTCAATACAATCAGCTAATAGCTAGAAGAGTTCGTGAATGTGGTGTTTACTGTGAGGTATACAGTTACAAAACTCCAATTGAAAAAATTAAAAGTCTAAATCCTATTGGTATAATTTTTACTGGTGGACCTAATAGTGTTTATGAGGAGAACTCACCACAGATAAGTAAAGAAATTTTTGAATTAGGTATTCCTGTTTTGGGTATTTGTTATGGATGCCAGCTTATGGCTCATGTATTAGGTGGAATAGTTTCAACAGCTACTATGAGGGAATATGGCAAAACACAAACTCATTATAATACAAATAGTGATCTATTTATTGATTTACAGGAACAAAATATTTCTTGGATGAGTCATACAGATTATATTTCAAAATTACCATCTGGATTTGAAATAGTTGCACATACAGATACTTGTCCGGTTGCGGCTATGGAAGACAAGGCAAATAAACTATATGGAATGCAATTTCACCCAGAAGTTAACCATACATTAGATGGCGTTAAAATGCTTTACAACTTTTTATATAGAGTATGTAATGCAAAGGGTGACTGGACCATGGGAGATTACGCAAAAACAGCAATCCAGTCTATTAAAGATAAAGTTGGTGATGGCAAAGTATTACTTGCACTTTCTGGTGGGGTAGATAGTTCAGTAGCAGCAGCTTTACTTGCAAAAGCAGTTGGAAATCAATTGACATGCATTTTCGTTGATCATGGTTTTATGCGTAAAAATGAAGGTGATGAAGTTGAAAAGGCATTTGCCGATTGGGATATAAACTTTATACGTGTAAATGCAAAAGAACAGTTTATGTCAAAATTAACTGGTGTTTCTGATCCTGAAACAAAAAGAAAAATTATAGGTGAAGAGTTTATAAGAGTATTTGAACAAGAGGCTAAAAAAATAGGAAAGGTTGACTTCTTAGTTCAAGGTACTATTTATCCAGATGTTATTGAGAGTGGTACAGGTGATGCAGCGGTAATAAAATCTCATCATAACGTAGGTGGGCTTCCTGACTATGTTGATTTTAAAGAAATTATTGAACCTTTAAGACTTTTATTTAAAGATGAAGTCAGAAAATTGGGAACAGAACTTGGCTTATTGGATGTTTTAGTTTGGAGACAACCTTTCCCAGGGCCTGGTCTTGCGATAAGAATTATTGGTGAAATAACTGATGAAAAGTTGCTTATTTTGCAGGATGCAGATTATATATTCCGTGATGAAATCTCTAAAGCAGGTCTTGACAGAGATATAAATCAATATTTTGCAGTGCTTACAAATATGCGTTCAGTTGGTGTTATGGGTGATGGAAGAACCTATGATTATACGCTTGCTTTAAGAGGTGTAACTACAACTGATTTTATGACAGCGGATTTTGCTAAAATACCATATGAGATTTTGGAAATTGTATCTGCGAGAATTGTTAATGAAGTTAAGCATATAAATAGAATTGTTTATGATGTTACTACAAAACCACCTTCAACAATAGAATGGGAATAAGTTTAAAAAAAAATATATTTCTTTGGTAATTAACAGATAATTATGTTTTATGGAACTAAAGATTTATAGATTATATTGTAAAAAATACTTAAATAAAGGATAATTGATTATGTCAAATGAAAAGAAAATCGCAAACCCCGCACCACTCGGATTATTAGGATTTGGGTTGACAACAATCCTATTAAATCTTCATAATTTAGGTTTGATTCCGTTGTCAATAGTTATAATTGCAATGGGAATTGCAATGGGTGGTCTTGCACAATTTGTTGCAGGTATTTTTGAGTTCAAATCAGGTAACTTATTTGGTGCAACGGCATTCACAGCATATGGGTGCTTTTGGTGGTCTCTTATAATAATTCTTTGGACACCATTTGGACAAAGTGCAGATGCTCAATCAAAAGGATGGTATTTGCTTTTGTGGGGATTATTTACATTTATGATGTTCATCGGAACACTAAAGCATAATAAATCATCTCAAGTCATATTTTTGTCATTGGCTATACTATTTATTTTGTTGTCAATTGGAGATTTTTCAGGAAATGAGTTAATTACTAAAGTTGCTGGACTTGTAGGGATTTTCTGTGGATTAGTCGCTTGCTATTCCTCAACTGCACAAGTAATAAATAATGAATTTGGCAAGAAGATTCTTCCTTTATAATTTAAAAGGTTAAACTTTCTTTAATGCTGAAATTGGGACTAGTTAAAAAAACGTAAAAGGCTATAAAATATTTAATTTTATGTTTTCAAACTGTCGCAATGAAGGATCTTTAGTTTGTTTTGAAAATTAAGAGTTATCTGATTTTGAAGTCAGATAACTCTTTTAATTTATTAAAAACGATATCGTATTATAGGAAAACTTATTTTGTTTACTAAAAAATCAATATATTAAAAAGAATTTTATGAAAGAGTATTTGAGCAAATAAAAATATTTTGTGATTGTAATAATAGGAAAATAATATTGAAT
>JAEXNS010000069.1 GCA_023439605.1 Bacillota bacterium
TAATTTCAGATGTTGTTTCTATAAATTCTTGATTATATCCAGCAAGTGTAGCCCATAAATACCATGCTGCATACGCTTTCATATTAGCATTTAATGCTTCACTGTGTGCTGAGGAGCAGCTATACCATTCAGTATCTTGAACGTGAGTATTTTGCCAATTTATCGCCCAATTTGAATCATTACTACCGTCATTGTCCGAATCATATTGGCATGCATCGTCTGCACCTTTATCAAGATAATAGTTTCCATCTGGATCATAACTTTCTATATCTGCAAAGTCAAAAAGAACTTTTCCATTTAATTTACAATATTCTCTTATTTGTTCATTTCTTAAATTTAAATTTCCATTTAACCCGCTTCCATCAAGATGCCCTGTCATATAAACAAAGGTAACATTTGGATATTTGTTTTCTAACTCTGTCATTGTTGTTAGATATGCATTTATTTCTTCTTCTGACATCCAACTTACCTGTCCACACCAGGACCACATAACAACGTTTATATCTGGATTTTCCATTAAATAATAATCAGTTATAACATTCCAATTTCCATTGCCTAAATCCGTACCAAAATTACCCGGTGTATCTCTAAAATCAAGTACTCCATCTTTTCCATTATTGTTTGAATATGCTGTATACTTATTCCCTAAGAAATTTACTAATCCGCCCATTCCATCAGAAACTTGACTTCCATGTGATGTATGTCCGTAAACTATATGGAGTTCATCTTTCGCCTTTTCAATCCAATTATCTGGAATACTTTTCAAATCGTCTAATGTTGCATTTTCATGATTTGCAACTATAGATTTTGATACAACTTGTTGCGAATCAATTGCCAAAACCGGAAATACATTTGTAACCATAATTGCTGCTGAAATAAATAATGTTGATATTGAAAACCTCTTTTTCATAATGAAAACCTCCCTAAATTTTAAAATAATCATCTATGTTATATAATACGAAAACATTGATTATTTTTATAGGGTATGAAAAAATTATATTTGATTAAGTATATAAGGATCTTTAATTTTCAAATCTTCAGCAAACATAATTATCTTTGTCATTATTTCAGCTGTTTTTGGATCTTCATCTATAAAAGGAATAAATAATTTTCCTCTATGTTGTGAGTGAACTGCAATAATGGCAATTTGGCTACCACCTTCAACAAAAACAACACCACTTCCCAAATGAACTGTATAATTCGCCTTATTTCCTTTTATATGTGCATGTTTATCAGTAAAGTATACATTTTCGATCCCGAATAAAGGCAAGTTAAACTCTATAATTGCCTTACGCATATCAACTGTTGAATGACTTGTTTCAGGGTCTACCCCACCTACATGTGCAACACTTACAGCCAAATCAACATCTCGCATTACCTCACTAAAAATTATATCTGGAATATCGTCAATTTTCATTTCTTCCCCAGTTTTTCTATCACTAAATTCCACCCACTCTATACAAGGGCATTCCATATCTGCTGGTGAAAACCAGTCCGCAACTGCATATATTCTAGCAATTATATTTTCTTTATAATAAACTTTTTGTAACCCATTTTCAATATCTGCAATCCAACGTCTTGACTTTAAACAAGCCGCTGCCTTCTTGGGTTGTATTTGATTTCCAGAATAACGCAAAGTGTTGTATTTATCCATTTCATCTTGTGTCTTAACATATAACTCACGAAAAACCTGTTTAAATGGTTGTTGAACTTTTTTATCAAATAAATATTTTTGACACTTATCCCAAATTTTATTTTTATACAAATCTATAGGATGAACTGGACGCAACAGATCTAAATTATCAAGTAACTCTACATTTTCTTCAATATTTTTCATTTCCGAACTTGTAATAAAACCTATTTTTGATTTTTCATCACATATAAATAAAAGATCTCGTATTATTGAAGAAATAACAGGATTTTTATGCAAGGACAATAATTCTGAAAAAGTAAACTCTACTTTATCTTCCATAAACTGTTCCATCATCAATTTAGTTCTAGAATACTGTTCTCTAAATTGTTTATATACATCTTTTATTTCTAAAATATATTGATTTTTAGCTAACTTAGATGGGATACTCTTCAAAGGTTTATCATTTTTTAAACAAATTATTTCCGCTTTACCATTTTCGTTAATCTCAATTTTAACTGATATATCTTCTACTTTTTTAAACTCAAAATATTCTGCAAACTCCTCCGCTAGCTTAGTTTCCATATTTAAAACAAGACGTGTTACAACTACATATCCACTATTTGTAGCCAGATTTATTAATGCGGAGTTTACTGCTAACGCTTCACTCGCTCTTCTTTGTGCACCAAATTTTTTACTTTCCTTTAAATATTTTTGTATAAATTTATATCTTTTAAGGGTATCACTATCATCTAAAACTGGAACTAAAGCATATGACATAAGTAAATCTTTATTTCGTTTATCATTAATTTGTTTTTCCAATTCATTTAAAGACACATTTCCTAGTGCAGCATCCGCAAATTTTCTTGCACGAGTGTGTTTGTTTCCATCTGAAATATATTTTGCACTATCATACAAAATTTTAAAACGCTCTTTTCCTAGTTGACTATAACACTCATCGAACCATTTTATATCAAAACATCCTGAATTTAATTCTTCTGGGGTCAATGGTGTGTATTTTGAAATTATAGCTGATTTTACATTATCAAATGCTTCATTTAAATGTGCTGCAAAATAGTAAATCCCACTTTTAAATCCGTCCCATGCCAAATATTTTTCTATAATATCTATCCAAGATGTATTAAACATAGCTATTTCAACTAAACGCTTTTCTGTAATTTTTATGCATTTTATTTTTTCCCTAAACAATTCAACATTATCGTCTTCTTTAGGTTTGCATTTTAAAAGCAATGAACTTAAAACATTATTTTTTGCTACTTCGTTTTCTGATGAATAGTAGTAAACATTTTTAGACAAAACGTCTTCACCAAGAGCTACAATTATTGCTATTAAATAGTCTATTCCTTCTATATAAGAAAGATTTGTTGCCGCTTTTGAAAATGGAGTTGGTAAGTCACTTCTTTTAAGTTCTACTTTTAAAATCATTTCTGATAGTTCCTTGTATATTTCGTCAAATAATTTTTTAAAGTTACTATTTTCCTTTGTATCTTCATCTTTAATTTTATATATACCATTGTCTCTATAATTTCTAATATTTCTTTTTTCACTAAATGAAAATCCAGCTATATTTCTCACAAATTCTTCAATCGAATAATCAAATGCAAATTTATAAAGCTGATCTTTACTAATAATATCTATTGAACATGCTTTTATAAGGTCTATTCCATTACAAAATATTGCATTTTCATTTTTATTATTGTACGTATTATCTACCTTTATTTCTTTTGAAATTTCAATTTTTTTCATCTCAGATTTAATTAATAATGCAAAACACTCTTTAAACTCTTCATCATTTTTCGCTATAAATGCATGATTTGTAAACATATAAAAATAGGCAGACTCATAGACTTTATTTATGTAATTATATCCATATGATTTTTTTACATATATACTTTCCTCTGCGGAAAGCTTAAGTAATTCATCGTAAATAGCAATAGACAAAGAACGCATTTCATAAAAATTTAAACTAGAATAATGTTTAACCAATATGTGTATAACTGTTTTCACTGTATCAAAATGCTTTATTTTTGGGTTAACTAAATAATCCTTACCAAAAATTTTTGACACTGCAATATCAAAATTACCTTCATCTGAAATAGTATAAATATACAACTTCAAAAGTGTATGAAAGTCCCCTACCTCTTCTTCATAAAATCCAGTCCATAACTCAGAAAAAGGGTACATTTCAAATTCATTTTTATTTTGATAATTCCATGTTATTCTAGTAAACTCATTTTTAAGAAGTACTTCATCCCCATATGCATTTTTATATTCTCTATCTCCATTCAAATCTATAATTTTTATGAGTTTATTTTTTATATTCTCAAGTTTATTTAACTCTATGTCTTCAAAAACTTTTTTTATTATACTATTATCAACTTTATATTTAGGGATATAGTTGTCTATTTGGGGATTATATATACCATATCCTTCAATGCTCAATATTTTATCGGCTTGTGAATCACCTAAAATCTCTTCAATTATAACTTTTTCTTTATCAGTTGGTGTAGAAATCTTTAAAGCATGAGATTTCACTTTTTCATAAAGATTTATTTTCTCATTATCTCTTTTAATTCTCATTATCAAATCAAGTCCAGATATCCTTTGCTCTAACTTCTTTGACAAAAGTAATCTTTCTATACTTTGCTCTATACCCAAATCGTCTTGCTTCAGTAACATTTTTGCTGAATTTGTTCTTATTTCACTGCTTTTAAATTTCATTAAATCTTCAAGCACAGGAACAAATTCACTAAATAAAGGAAGTGAATCTGCGATTTTAAAAGCAGCCTTACGACCATATTCTGATTTATCACCTATAGTACTATAAAGAACTTTTTTTAGCTTTTCGGATTTTGGTTCTGAAAGAAGACCATAAACAATAGTATTTCTTTGCCATGTATCTGTCTCTGATATTATATCTGAGGAATACTCAAGTTTTTCAATATCATTAAGACAAAAAGCATAGTATGCTATTTTTTCTGCAAGGTCACTTCTTTTTATCTCTTCTATATTCCATGGGAAAATGCATTCTTCAAATTTATATATTTTCTGAGTATGTTCTTCAAAAAATCTCTTAATTACCTCGTATCTTTCTAAATAAAGCTGTTTATCCTTTTCTGTAAGTCTTGGTAATCTTTTTTTAATTTCCATTTTTGAATCAGAATTTCTATTATTATAAAAGTTTTTTGCCTCTGTACGTTCATACATATCTCGAATTCCGTTTTCACAAATAAACTTCATATAACATGCACAAACTTGAATATCGTCAAAATGATTTTTAATCACCTCTACTGCGATATCCTCTATTCTATATTCAGGTGATATAACATAAAAGTATAAAGATGAAACCATAATTCTATTTCTGTTCTTTTCCGAAATTATTGTTTCAAATATACCATATACATCCTCAACATTATAAAATCCATATGTCCACAACGCAATATATATTTCTACTGCGTCATTTGAACAAATAAACTCTCTCTTTTTTACATCATCATTTATACACAAAGATATCGTATTTATTATCTTTGCTGGTATTCTTTCTATATCTTTAAAATCAGATGGGCATATTCCTGTCCATGTACAAACTGCACGCTTTACTGATGAAAATCTTATCAAATCATTTTGATTTATTACTTCTAAAATAGTTTTAAACGCCTCTATAGTACCACAATCCATATTTTCACAAATTGCTTGTCGAATACCTTCTTGAAGTTTTGCTGCTAATAAAAAATCACCCAGTAATTTATGTAGTTTAAAATTATCACTCATAATTATACCACGAATAATGCTTGTGGTAACTGAAATAACATTATTTTCAGACATAATTATGTCTTCCAAAAGAACTTCTAATTCTTTATTTCCTGAATCTAATTCTGCTGCTATAACATATTCACTGATATGGTAATTGTACGAATACTCCATTTTGTATGCCAATAGATCTTGATTAAACTCACCTTTTATTATTGAACATATATCTGTTTCATATAAACCTATACTTATAAATCCATCTACACACGATTTTAAGGTAGATTCTATACAATGACTATAATTATTTGAACGCACAGTTCGTCTCATCCAACCAGTAGTATATGAAAATTTATTTATTTTATCCAACATATATATAAATTGTTTTTTAAATTTATCGTTTATAATATCTTCATAAATAAATTTGATTTCAGTATTTAAAAAAACATCTGAAATCTTTTCAAATTTATTTTTTTCAAATAATCCCTTAATATATAGCAAGTCATCATTATTGAATCTACCATGCTTTGATAATCCAGTTAAATTTTTTGATGCCTTTTTTACTTTTTCTTTAATATTGTTCTCAAATAAATCAGCAATTTTTTTCCCTCTTTTTATCGCCTCTTTATCAACCACCTTAGCCATAAATACACATCCTTACAAATTAATATTAATATTTTTTATATTTAAAATCACCACATACGCCCAGAAAGCATTGTAAGTCTAACAAATGTTAATTCATCATTTTCCTTTAATGCTATTTTACTATCTAACTTTTCAAGTGAAATATTATTAGCAAAAATCCTAAATATGCCATCATCAAAACATTGCAATGCGTTTTGTATTGCAGCCACTAAATCCGCATCTTTTTCTCCATAATTTACACCAAAAGAAATTTTTCCACTTGAAGCCATATCTTCTATCTCTGATTTAGAAATATTATCAAGTAATTCAGATTTCTCCTTTTTTTCATTATATTCTTTAACGCAAATTTTAACAGTTGCTGTAATTAAATCACTTACTGTATTTATATCTTCATTAAATACAAACGCTACTTTTTCTACTGAATTTTTGTTTTTACCTATTTTTTTTAAATTTACATAAACCCTCATTAAACATCCCTCTCTTTTTCTACTTTTTTTATAAATTTCTATTAATATTTTAACATATTATATTTAATTAATCAATAAAATATAATATATATCTAAAAAAAAAGAGGTTACTATTTAGCCATATATGGCTGAATCAATGTCATTTAGTTAAGAAATAATAACTTCGATAGCGATGCAATCAATTATACATAAAACAACAAAAAAAGTTTATTTACCAGTGATTTCAATCAACAGTGATATAAGTTTAAAATCAAT
>JAEXNS010000115.1 GCA_023439605.1 Bacillota bacterium
TCATTTACTGATAAAATTATAATTACTCTTTCTTCGATTTTACTTATAAAATCAAAGTATTCATTTAATTTATTAATTTCTTTTAATTTTTTATAAGTTTTAAAATGCTCATTATATACTATACCTAACGCACCTAAAAAGTTTGTATCGTTTGATAACTGTATTTTTTGAATAATTTCATCATCTTTCTTTTCCAATAAATTTTTATGTTCTTTTTGTAAATTATCATATTTCAATGCACAATCATATGCTTTATTTGTGTATGAGTTTAATTTTCGTATATACCATTCTTTTTTAGCATCTGCTTCTATTTTAAGAACATCGTATACAGGTGTCATTTTAGCATATTTCCACCATATCATATGTAAGTCATTTAAAGTCTTATTGATAATAAAATTATCAAATATAGTATTAACTGGCTTTCCTCTATTAAAATCATTTAATTCTTCTTCTGTGAAAGTTAAATCCCATGGCTTACAAGGTGTTAAATAGTTATTATAATGAATAATAGCTTTTTTAGGTTTCATTTCCAATATTTCTTTTTCTTTTCCATAATAATTGGCATATCTATGATTATAGTCAAGAGTTGATACATATTTAGCTGTTTTCCCAAACATATATGAAATAAGTCCTTGATCAAAAAAATAATCATTATTTAATTCTTCACAAGCTTTTCTATATGTTTCTAAATTTATGTTTGATTCTCTAAACTTATTGTAATTAAATAAAATAACTCCTGAATTAATATATCTACCTATTTTAGCAAGATTCACATCAAAGTTATTTTTAATTTCATAATCCCATTTTTCTGTTTCAATAAAATTCAAACATGTTATTATATAATTATCTTCAAAATCCATACAATAAAAATCATATATATCCTTATCTACTACAATATCTACATCCAAATATAGCATTCTATCAATATCTTTAGAAACAAGATTGTGAACTATTAGTCTATAATATGCTTCTGCTGTAAACCATTTTGTCGTTTTGAATCCTTTAAATGTGTCTTCTTCTATTTTTATCGAATAAGCTTTTTGATTATTTTTTTTTGCAAAATCTACTACCATACTTACTTCTTCTTCATTTAATTCTGAATGTATCATATAGATATCTACTTCTTTATCTTTATGATTTTCATATATTGAAGCCATTAATACAAGAGCCTGTCTTACAAATGTTGAGCTAGCTGAAAATAATATATTCATTTTTTTATTGTTCATATAATTCTCCTAATTTTTAGTTTTTTATAATATTTATTTATTATCAACAAAAAACCTATTTTTGTTATTTTTTAATTCAAATCTCAAATAATTTAATTTAATTTCTGCTGCTTCCATGTTTAAGAAATTTTCTTCTATAGTTGAAAAATCAACTTTTTCAGAATCGTTTTTATTATATATATACTGATCACTGTTGAAGTTTTCAGATTTCTTAGTTGCTTCTTCTTTATACATATGTACACATGCACCAGTCCAAAAAATATCTTTTGAAATCACTCTTACTGGATTTCCAGCAACAGAAACATTTGATGGAATTTTTTTATTTGCAACAAGAGCCATTGCCCCTACTATACTGCCAGAACCTATATTTGTTCCCTTCAAAATCATTGCATGTTGACCTACCCATACATGATCGCCAATATACACACTTTTTGTGTGATTTATTCTTTTATGATCACTTACACTATAAATCAAATGTGGATCCGCAATTCTTATCCAAACATCCTTTGAAAACATACAATCATCACCTATGAAGATGTTCTTTTCTTCAGATAAAACAAGCATAATTTTATCGTTGATATAATTATTTTTACCAAAATACATAACCGAATTATGACACATAGATACATTTATTTTATACTCATGAACACTTTCACTTAAGTAAACTACCGAATTATCACCGTGAAAAACTATTGTAGAATCTTTTAATCTAACGTTTTTATCACAATAAATTATATTGTTTTCACCTTTAAATGTTATTGTAGAATTATCTATATGCGGTGTTTCTCCTACAAACTTATTGGATTTTAGAATACTTACATGTTCCTGCACTTTTACAAATTCCATAAAAACTCCTTTATCAATCTTTATTTACTTATTAATTCTATTATTTTTTCATAAACTCTTTGACAATTATTTTTATCATTGTAAGCAAAAAAATTGTTAATACGTTCTTTATATTTATCTTTAATTGCACAGTCATTTTCAATATACTCTACAACTGTATTTATTAAAGAATCAATATCATAAACTACTTCACCAAATCCATCTCTTTCATATTCAAAATATCCTTGTTCATACATAGTATCGCCAGAAAAAAATTCTTCTTTATCAAAATGACAATAAATAACTGGTTTTCTTAAATAAGCAAAATCCATAACAGATGAAGAGTAATCAGTTATCATTAAGTTCCCTTCTGCAAATATATCTGTGTATAATTTTGTTTCATCAAAGAATTTAATATTTTCATTTAAGTCAAATTCTTTATCTGCTATACTCATTATTGGGTGTGATTTACAGAAGATTTTATATCCATATTTTTTTGCAGTTTTTATTAGTTTTTTATTATTAAATAAGGTGTTGTAAAATTTATAAAATAACGACTCTTTAAAATTATCTTTTACTTCAAATAAATTTGTATCAACTAAATTACAATTTAACAAATATCTCCTCCATGTAGGCATTATTATTATGTATTTTTGCTCATTTTTATATAGTAAATCATGTCTTGGTAAACCAGTTAGCCATACTTGCGATTCGTTGTAATAATAATTGTACTCCACTATAGATTTATGTTCTGGAATTGCGGCGGTAACAAATCCGTCTATGTCCTTATTATACCTATTTAACCATTTGGACATATCATCTTTTATTACACCATGTTGCAGGAAAATATATTTATGTTCATATGTAAGATCTCTAAAAATGTCAGTAGTTTCATCTATAACAAATGGATTAAATACATAATCATTTCCATGTGCAGAAATGATAGCATCGGCTAATAAATGTAGTATTTTGTGTTTATCTGAATTGTATTCAACCAATCTACCTGTATAGTTAAGTCTTTCAAAATCATTTGAATCTCTATCTATTACAAAATAAAATTCTATATTATTTGGTTCTTGATTTAACATAAATTTATAAAAAGCCTCTCCGTTATCACCTGCTTGTGCAGCTCTATCGGATATTAACCATATTTGTTTTTCTTTTGAATTATATGTACTTTTTATTTTAAAATATAGCTTTCTCAATTCTAAAGCTTTAAGTATGTTTTCTTCATTTTCTTTTATGTTATTCTTAATTTCTGATATGAATTTTTTTTCATAATCTTCATTTTTTACATTTAAAATTTGATCTGTTAAATTTACTACTGTAATGTAATCCCTGCCAGGTTTTAATAGCCATCCATTTTTTGCATAATATGAATTATTGTATTTTGTAGCTATTGGGCAAAGTCTACCATACCTAAAGTAATCACGTTTAATAAAATAATCTTTTATTTTAATAAAAAGTTTAATGTTAGAAACAGATTTAATTTTTTGTATATTTACAGAAACATAAAAACCTATTGATCTAAAAATAATATCATTAAAAGAACGTACATGCTTATCTCTTTCAATATAATCACATTTTATCATTTCATCATCAATTGAAACATATATTTCTATAGGTTCATCATGTGAAAACAATAAAATCATCGTGTATCCATCCAAAATAAGGTTGTTACCATCTATTTTTATAAAATCAAATTGAGAATAACATGAAGATAACCAAGTAACAGCGGTATTCATATAAAATAGTTGTAAATCATTGTTATAATACTCATATCTAGGATAAAAACCATGCTTGAGAAATAGCATGTAGTTTTTTTGTTCTCTAAATATTTTTTTCTGACCCATAATTATTGTATCATCCACACAAGTGAGTAAGTATTTTATCTTTTCTTTGTATCTGTCAAATTCTTCTTGAGTTAAAACACTTAATGCCATTTTGGCATCTTTATCCTCTAAAAACCTCCATTGAAGTTGTTGAACAATCAAGTGCTGTACAAATTTAGGTATAAATCCAAACTCTTTATCACATAAGTCAATAATCCAATCCATAAAATGTTGCATATAATTTATATAATAATTTCTGTCTGATTTTGCCCCTTGTATTGCTGATTCACTTCCTGCACTTCTTCTTCGGTACCAGTAAGTACATGTGTTTATAACACCAAATCTAGGATTATGGGTTATAAATATGTTATATATAAACTTTGAGTCCTCACCAGTTTTTAATTCACTGTCAAATCTGTAGTTTGGCAATACGACTTCTGACTTAAATAAAGTTGCATTAACAAATAATAATGAAGCATCAAATTCTGTGTTTAAGTGTATAATTCTATTTCCTTTTTGGAATTTTTCGTTTAACCAGTGATCACCACTTGCTGCATCAAAAAATATCAATGGAAATGTTACCAAATCAATCCTATCATAATATGTTTCTAGGTAATTGTAGCAATTTTTCAAAACCATATTTGAAAATTTATCATCAGAGTCCATGAAATTTAAATATTTTCCTTTTGCATAATTCATACCTAAATTTCTAGCAGATGACACCCCACCATTTTCTTTATGAATAGATATAAATTCGGGATATTTTTCTTCATATCTATCACATATTTCTCCTGAACTATCTGGTGAACCATCGTCAACTAAAATAACTTGATATGCTCTTTCATACAGATTATTTCTATAATCATTTTGTTTATAGCAAACTGATTTGTTATAAAATGTATCTAGTTTTTGCTCAACAATACTATCTAAAGCTTCTTCTAAAAATAAATCCGTATTATATATTGCCATAATTATGCTTACTGCATATTCATATTGAGAATATGATGTTCTCAATTGTAGTTCACAACTATCACCAAATCTTACAAAACTGTAAGCTTTTTTATCCATATAATCATATTCTATCTTATTTTCAATATTTTTTCTATAGGCAATCATCAAATCCTTATCAGCTTTTATATCTATATAAGCTTCATCAAATATAATAAAAACATCATATAAATCTGGAGCCAAAGATAGTTTATGAATATCTATAGATGCGGTAAGTATTGGAGTTCCCTTTTCTAAATATTCAATAGTACAATCTATATATACGTTATCTTCTTTTTTTTCTTCATCTTCAATATAACTTTTTGATTTTAATAAAATTCTTTCATACCCTTTTATAAAATTTGGACACTCTACAGATAAATTTATTCTTGAGTTGTTTATATTAACATCTAGCAAATTATAAGATATAACATTTTGATATCTAAATTCTTTGCACATTTTTTTAATAGAAAAAGCACCGTTTTTAGCATAAAAAGGTATGCACAAGCATTCTTTTTCTTCTTTAGAGAAATTATACACAGGTTCAAAATATAAATCCAAATCGTTTATACGCTCTTGTCTTTGTTCTTCTGATAAAAATTTTGTTAAATATGAATAATAACAAATTTCCCCTGAAAAAACAGCTATGCATACACGAACATAATTTACTTCTGTATTTATAAAAGACTCCATAACTGAATGATTAAATCTAAATTTTATTTCTTTATTGTTTGTATAAACATTTTGTATCGCAACTACCTTATTTATATTTGTATTAAATAATACAATTTTAATTTCTTCAGCAAATGAAAAATCCTCTTGTAAATTAATTAGGACTTCGCCATCACTTGAAACTTGCATTTGTGCTTCCGTTCTTCCTTTTGGATTATTATTATACAATATACTTTCAAAAGATTCCAAGTTGTTTGGCATTTTATAATAATTATTTGTATTTAAAACTACTAAACTAGATTCATTTATTATAGTAAGCATATTTTTATTATTAATAGTTATTCTAGATACTGTAAATTCTCCATTTTTTATTAAAATAGGTAACCCATTTTTTGATGTTCTTAATCCTCCATAATTAAATTCATCATCAAGTATAAAAACACCATATAAATCCCATTCGCCTAAATCTAAAATTGATAAATCTATCGAAGACTCTACATAATCTACATTATCATTTGATTCAGCTACTTTAAATTCATATCTTTCATATTTTTCTTTATGAACTGCAACTAAGGAAACTATCTCTCCTTTACGTCCATGCTTTAATATTGTTAGTTTTAAAGAGCAATCATCCTTTTCACATTTGTATAGCTGAAACAAACCTTTTTCATAATACCCGTATGTTTCATCAATACACTGTAGTGTTATAACTCCATTTTCGTCATAACATGGAATTATTTTTATTTTTCTTTCATTTACAATAAATTTAAACGGCTTTGAAATTCTTTTGTTTTCTTTAACTATTTCATTTTTTCCATCTAGTTTGTCATTCCACAATG
>JAEXNS010000230.1 GCA_023439605.1 Bacillota bacterium
CTGTACTCCTGCTTTGATTTCCCCTGATCCATTACATAAAGGTGTGCTTAAATTAGAAAATGGCGAAATTTCAAGAAAAAAAATAGATGTTGTTTTTTCTGTTTTATATGGTAAAAAAGGTGAGGATGGAACTTTAACAGGTATTTTAAATATGTCTGGCATTCCTTATGTTGGAAGTGATTTACTAAGTTCTGCAGCATGTATGGATAAATCTTATACTAGAATGATATTGGGGTACAATGGGATAAAAACATCTAACTGGAGAATGATGTTTAGAAATGAATTAAATTATATAGAAGATAAATGTAATTTATTTACAAATGAATTAAAGTATCCTTTAATTGTTAAACCGGCGAATTTTGGACTTTACAAAGCTATAAACAAAGTAACTGATTTTGATAGATTAAAAGAAGCAGTAAAAATAGCACTTGCAAATGATGATAAGATTGTTGTTGAAGAGTTTATTGAAGGAAGAGAAATTCAAGTTGCTATTTTTGGATATGAAAAACCAATTGTATCAGATGTTGGGGAAGTTATTGTAAAAAAAGATGATTATGATTTTAACTCCATATTTAGTAAGATAAAATTTGATGTAAATGCTTCTGTTGATAAAAATATTGAAAACCAAATAAAAGAAATAGCTTTGAAAGCTTATAAAATTTTAGGTTGTTCTGGAATGGCAAGAATAGATTTTTATTTAACAAATGAAAATCAAATAATTTTAAGTCAAGTAAACACGATGCCGGAATTTACTCAAGATAGTATGTATCCAATGCTTATGTCAAAAATGGGTATGAGCTATACAAGTTTAATTGATAATCTTATGGAAAAAGCAATAGAAAATGCAGAAAGTAAGTACATTTAGGGTTACTATTCAGCCTCTAAAGGTAAAGTTTACGATTTTACAGGAGTGTCAACTCTACGGAGTCGACTAGGCATTCTGATAGTCCTAGAACTTCGGTAAAACATCTCTGCCCTATACCATATGGCTGAATAGTAACCATTTAGGTGCATAGAAAAGAGGAATTAATTTTTTTATGAACAATGATGCAATAGGAGTTTTTGATTCTGGAATAGGTGGATTAACTGCAGTTAAAGAATTAAACTCAATTATGCCAAATGAAAATATTATTTATTTTGGAGATACAGCTAGAATTCCTTATGGAAGTCGAAGTAAAGAAACAATAATTAAATATGCTGAGGAAGATATTAATTTTTTAAAAAGTCATAAAATTAAAATGATAATAGCAGCTTGTGGTACGGTAAGTTCTACAATAGGTGCGAAAAATATGGTGGATGATATACCTTTTACTGGGGTTTTGTTGCCTGCTGCACAAGCTGCTTGTGGAGCTACTAGAAATGGGAAAATAGGTGTTATTGGTACTTATGCTACTATAAAAAGTGGTAGCTACGCTAAAACCATAAAAACTATAAGACCGAATACTTTTGTTGTTGGAAATCCATGTCCTTTGCTAGTTCATTTAGTTGAAAATGGTTTTACTGATAGAAATAATAAGGTAACTATTATGGTGCTGGAGCAGTATTTAGAACCAATAAAAAATGAAGGTGTAGATACGCTTATTCTTGGTTGTACACATTACCCTATAATTAAGGATATAATTGCCGATATTATGGGTGATGGTGTATCTTTAATTTCACCTGGTGAAGAGGCTGCAAAATATACTTACAATTGCCTACTTGAAAAAGAAATGCTGACAGATAGAGAAGATAAAGGTCAAAATATGTTTTATGTTAGCGATAGCGTTGAATTATTTGAGGAAAATGCTAAACAATTTTTAGGCTATAAAGTAGATGGTGATGTTAAGAAGGCAGATATTTATTCAGTGGAAGAGAACAAGAAAAATATATACCAATCAAATTTTAAATAGAGGTAAAAATGAATAAGAATGTAATGATAAAAATGAAGAATATACAATTTATGCATGAAGACAAAAATGAATTGGAGTTAACCACTAAAGGTGAATACAAAAAAAATGGCGATGAATATATTATATCTTATGAAGACTCAGGTGCCACAGGATTTGAGGGGTCAAAAACTTCAGTAATGGTAAGAGGCAGTTCTTTTGCTTCTATTTTAAGAGATGGTAAGTCGAATTCAAATTTAATAGTTGAAAAAGGTAAAAAACATCATTGTCATTATGTTACACCTTATGGAGAAATGATGGTGGGAATTTATACTCATGAAATAAAAAATGAGTTAAACGAACATGGTGGGAAATTATATATGAAATATACTGTTGATATAAATTCTTCATATATATCTGACAACGAAATATATATGGAGATTAAGGTAATTGAAAACTAACAACATAATTCACGGGAGGAAATGGCTTAAATGTCTAACTTAATAAAAAATGCTTCAAATGAACTAAGAGAAATAATTATTTCAGCTTTAGGAAGATTGGTTGAAAAAGGTGAGGTTCCAGCTGAACCAATTTCGGATTTTAGAATAGAAATTCCTGCAGATAAATCACACGGTGATTTTGCTGCAAATATTGCTATGGTATGTACAAAAAGTTTTAAAATGCCACCAAGAAAGATTGCTGAAAAAATATGTAATGAATTAGACCTAAATGGCACATATTTTCATAAGTCAGAAATAGCGGGACCAGGATTTATTAATTTTTTCCTAAATGAAAATTGGTTTTCCAGTGTTTTGGAGACTGTATTAGAAGAAAAAGATGATTATGGAAAAACTAATTTTGGATTAAACAAAAGTGTTTTACTAGAGTTTGTATCTGCTAACCCTACAGGTCCTATGCA
>JAEXNS010000269.1 GCA_023439605.1 Bacillota bacterium
CATTATTGTATACATTGGTTGTGGTGAGCGTGGAAATGAAATGACTCAAGTTTTAGAAGAGTTTTCAGAGCTTATAGATCCAAAAACAAATAAACCTTTAACGGATAGAACTGTTTTGATTGCAAATACTTCAAATATGCCAGTTGCAGCAAGAGAAGCCTCTATTTATACAGGTATTACGCTTGCAGAATATTATAGAGATATGGGGTATCATATAGCTATCATGGCAGATTCAACATCTAGGTGGGCAGAAGCCTTGAGAGAAATTTCAGGAAGACTTGAAGAAATGCCAGCAGAAGAGGGGTTCCCCGCATATTTACCATCTAGATTATCTGAGTTTTATGAAAGAGCAGGATATGTAGAAACTTTAAATGGTAAAGAGGGTTCGGTAACCATTATAGGTGCTGTATCTCCGCAAGGTTCTGATTTTTCTGAGCCAGTAACTCAAAATACCAAAAGATTTGTAAGATGCTTTTGGGCTTTAGACAAATCGTTAGCATATGCTAGACATTACCCAGCTATAAACTGGACAACTAGCTATAGTGAGTATATTGAAGATTTGCGTGATTATTATGATTCAAATTTGGGAGAAGACTTTTTAATTTATAGGCAGGAAATAGCCACTATACTTATTGAGGAAAATAAGCTAATGGAGATAGTTAAGCTAATTGGTTCAGATGTTCTGCCAGAGGATCAAAAGTTAATCATTGAAGTTGCAAGGGTTATACGAGTTGGATTTCTACAGCAAAATGCATTTCATAAAGATGATACATACGTTCCTTTACAAAAACAAAAGTTAATGATGAAAGTTATACTTCATCTTTATAAAATATCTAAAAAATTGACTTTAAGTGAAATTCCTGTAAATGCAATTTCAAACACTGGCATAATGGAAAAGATAACAAAGATTAAATATGATATTCCAAATGATAAATTAGAAATGTTTGATTCATATATTGAAGAAATAGATTCTATATGCGAGGATCTTTTATCAGATTCAGCAGAATGGAGGAGAATGTGAGTTTACAATATATTGGACTTAGCGAAATAAATGGTCCTCTTGTAGTTCTTGAAAATGTAGATGGTATCGGATATGAAGAAGTTGCAGAAATAAAGCTTGAAGATGGAACGGAAAGAATAGGTAGAGTGGTTGAAATAATAGGGGATAAAGTTGTATTGCAGGTTTTTGAGGGTACAAAAAGTTTATCCTTAAAAAATACTAGAACAAAATTTACAGGAAAATCTCTTGAAATGCCATTATCTTTAGATTTACTTGGACGTACATTTAATGGATCTGGTAAGCCAATAGATAATTTGGGAAATGTTTATGCCGAAAAATTTGGAGATATAAATGGTAAACCGCTAAATCCCGTATCTAGAGTTTATCCTAGAAATTATATTAGAACAGGAATTTCATCTATTGATGCATTGATGACACTTATTCGTGGTCAAAAATTACCTATTTTTTCAGGCTCAGGATTATCACATAATAAACTTGCAGTTCAAATTGTAAGACAAGCACAAGTAACTGGAGAATCTAATAGTAATTTTGCTATTGTTTTTGGTGCAATGGGCGTAAAAAATGACGTTGCTGATTATTTTAGAAAAAGCTTTTCTGAAAGTGGAGTTTTACAAAATGTTGTCATGTTTTTAAATATGGCAAATGATCCAATTATAGAAAGAATACTTACTCCAAGATGTGCTCTTACAGTTGCAGAATATCTTGCTTATGAAAAAAATATGCATATACTTGTAATTCTTACAGATATGACATCTTATGCAGAAGCTTTACGTGAATTTTCATCTTCAAAAGGAGAAATTCCAGGAAGAAAAGGTTATCCAGGTTATCTTTATTCTGATTTAGCTTCTCTATATGAACGTGCTGGAATGATAGAAGGATCAACTGGTAGTGTAACTCAAATACCTATTTTAACTATGCCAAATGATGATATAACACATCCGGTGCCAGATTTAACAGGATATATTACAGAGGGGCAAATAGTTTTAGACAGAAACTTAGATCAAACAGGTGTGTATCCATCTATATCTATATTGCCTTCTTTATCACGTTTGATGAAGGATGGTATAGGTGAAGGATATACTAGAAGTGACCATTCAGCTGTTTCAAATCAGCTTTTTGCATCTTATGCCAAAGTGCAGGAAGCACGTTCTTTAGCATCAGTAATAGGTGAGGAAGAATTGTCTGAAATCGACAAATTATATATAAAATTTGGTGTTTATTTTGAGAAGTTCTTTATTGCTCAAGGTTTTGATGAAAATAGAACCATAGAACAAACGTTGGATTTAGGATGGGATTTATTAGCTTTATTGCCTTTGTCGGAACTTGATAGAATTGATGAAAAGTTATTACAAGCAAAATATAGAAAAGAAAATGCAGATAAGTTTTTAGAAGTATAGATTGATTAAGTAGGTGGTTATATGGCAGAACAAGTTTTCCCTACAAAAGGTAATTTGATAAATGTAAAAAAAAGCCTAACTTTATCTAAGCTAGGATATGAACTTATGGATAGAAAAAGAAATATTTTGATAAGAGAAATGATGTTACTTGTAGATACTGCAAAGGAAATTCGTGATTCTATTGAAGATACATATAAGGAAGCCTATACTGCCTTACAGGATGCAAATATAACTTTAGGAGTTATTGATAAATTTGCAAAAGGTGTTCCAATTGAAGAGGGGATAAGTGTTTCATATAGAAGCGTTATGGGTGTTGAACTTCCAAAAATAGTTTTTAAAAAAAATCCATTGAAAATTAGTTATGGATTTTATGATACAAATTCTAAGTTAGATAATGCATTTATTTGTTTTAACAGAGCAAAAGAAATGACTGTTGTATTAGCTGAAATAGAGAACAGTATTTACAGACTTGCACATGCTATTAAAAAGACGCAAAAAAGAGCAAATGCACTTAAAAATATATTAATTCCAAAGTTTGAAGGACTTACAAAATATATTACAAATAGTTTAGAAGAAAAAGAAAGAGAAGAATTCTCTAGACTAAAAGTTATAAAATTAACTAAAATAAAAGCATCATCATAAATAATTAAAAAATAAGGCTGTAATTATTACAGCCTTATTTTATTTGAGAACGCTTATTAAAAAGAAAATTGAAGGATTTTTTTATTGTTGAGACAAAATTTATATATAAGTTTGCGAAGATTTCTAAAGTTCCGCAGTATTTATCAACTAAAACAATAATCAAGGTTTCTCTATATTTGGGAATAGAAAAAGTAAGAGGAAACATATGTTTAAGTATCATATCTTGTTCACGTTTATCAAGATTATAATATAGATTTGCATTTGTTAGAGCTTTTTTTGGATGTTCAAAACCATGTAATCTTTCACCAGGAACTTTCTTATAATAATGCCAATCATATAAAAATAAGTCATGAAGTAATCCTGCACGAGCACCTGCTCGAATATTTAATTTAAAAAATTTACATAATTTATAATTATAATAAGATACATTTAGACAGTGCTGGAAAGTGGTGGTGTTTCCATGTTGAATAAAGTTTTTCATTTGTAATACATATTCACTAGAGATTAAATCTTGAACTAATTCAAAGTAATCACTAGTTAGTAAATCTTTTTTTGAACCTAAAGCTCTTAACATAGATAGACCTCCAAAATAAGTTGTTAGATAAAGTATAACATAAATAAAATAGAAATTCAATATAAAAATAGTATAAGATGATAAAAATTGAGTAAAAGGTTACTATTACGTCATATTCATAACGCAAAGACATACTGCCAAAAGGTCTAGAACGACCGGAAAGCCTGGTCGACTCCGCAGAGTCGAAATCCTCAATTAACCTGCAAGCAGGTTTAGGGATTTTCTATCGCAAAATCCCTACGCTCATTTCATTCGCTACCCTAAATCCTCTTTTAAGCATTTGGAATTTCGTTCTTTGCGAAGAACGACAAAGGGCGTTG